>JAFKGL010000021.1 GCA_017307065.1 Candidatus Paracaedimonas acanthamoebae | reverse complement strand
AGATAAAAGTGTGCCATCGATGAGCTTCTTATCATCTGGTTTAGGAAATCGACTCATAAAAAAGTAAGGAAGCATAAAATCGAACTTGTGTGCTTTAGAGTCAATTTCATAAATTATGCTTAATTGCGCTAAAGCAATATTTATGCTGGTTAAAATGAGATTCTTATGTATTGCGTCAGTTACTTTTCGTAAAATTTCAGCCGTTTTAGTTTCCCAATCAGTGAAATCAAAGTACTGATCCCCATAAAAATAGGCGAGTCTATTGGTCTTAACGCGGCTTTCGGTGAAGACTTTCTTAACTTCCGCGGCTTCTTCCTCTTCTTCAGGAGGTTTTATTGAGCTGGCGGCTGAGGGGGCTGCGACTAGAGAAGAAGCATAGTTTCTTCGTGGCTGTGGGGCGCTGAAGGTGGCCCCTGGGCTCGAGGAAGCGTTTTCAGAGGGGGTGGTTGCTAGTTGCAGCGGAGAGGTTGATGCTACGCCTGTAGATTTTGCATTTTCATCTCGTTTTGATACTTTAGAGGCAGGTTTCCCCGCGGCTTCGTCATCTCTACTTCCCTGAGAAGAAGGGAGAGTAGAAGAAGCATATGTGAGGATAAGATCGTTAATTTCTGATCCGGCGGGTCTCGGTCTTTTTTTGGTGTTTTCTGGCGTCTCAATCGGTTGTTGGTCTGATGCATAAATACTCACAGGACGATTTACAGCAAACAGGAGGGCAAGGAGGAGAATTTTTAGCTTGTCAGAAAACATTTTTTTCTTTCTGAAAATATACCATACAGGATATATAGGTGCTCTCATTGGCAAAATCAAGGATTGCGAAGAAGTTTATAAAAATATTATTGACCAGTAGCTGGGTACTATAAGAGATATAAAATTAAAGCAATCTGTTGACGAATAAGAGATTACCAAGCTTGCTTTTTAATTTTTTGAGAGATGATTCGAATGAAAAGCGGCCATAAAAATTATAAAAAACTAATTCTTAAAACTTCTCTTATTTTCTTTTTTCTGAGTGTTTATTCTTTAAATGCGTCATCTTCTTCTGTGGAAGAAGTAGAATTTCCATCTGCCAAAAAACGACCCAAAAGGAATCAACAAAGTTCAACATTGGAGGAACTTCCTCAGAAATATCGTTGTGTTCCAGCTGGTTCAAAAACTTCTCAATCTGAGAACTTGCAGGTAAGGAAGCCGCAGAAAAAGCAATCTTACAACTTCAAATATGCGCAAGGTTTTAAAGATTTTAATGAATTTTTACTGAATGAAGACCAAAGAGATCGTTTGTTAAAGCTTTGTGAAGTGCCCCTCAAGCATTTTAACCTAAAAAGCTATGCTGCATTTAAAGTCGTTTATTATGTGATGATTGGAAAAAATCATCATGAAATCGCAAAGATTTTAAAATTAAGCGCTATCACTAATATTTCAGCGATAAGATTTCAGGCTTGTGAAGAAGGTTTTCTAACTCCTGAGGAAATACGATTTTCAGGAGGAAGGCTAGAGGTTATGCCAGGAAACGAAGATATTTCTCCATTGTTATATAAGAATTACGCAGAAAAAATTTTAAAATTTGATGAATCTCGATTGAGCCTAGATCAGAGAGAACGTTTAATGAGTTTTTGTAAAAATCGTACTCAACATTATAGAGTAGGAAGGGAAAATATTTTTAAAGTTATTTATTACGTGATGCTTGGAAAGCATCTGAAGGAAATACAAAAGACAGTGACGTTAAATGATAAGTATGGGGTTTCGTCAGCTTTTTCTTATGCCTCTCAAGAGGAATACCTGACCGCCGAAGAAGTTTTGATATCTCGAGAAGATCCTGAGATCTTCCAAAAAAGTGGTGAGATATCTTTATTAATTTTATACGAGCTTTATACAAGTAATATTTCAAAGTTTGATCAAACAAAACTTTTAAGTGAACAAGCCGAACGATTACAAAAACTTGTCTTTCTTCCAAAAGAAATGTTCGACTATCCTGTTAATCTAATCTTTAAAGTTGTTTACTATATAATGATCGGTACACCTTATCATGAAATTCCCCACCATTCAGGAGTAACAGATCTTCAAAATATTATTAATGTAGGAAGAGATGCCTACAAAAAAGGCTTTTTAACAGATGAAGAAATGATAAAAGGAGGTCTTGAAATAAATTAGGTATCAGCCCCTAAATTTATGAGGGACATTGCCTGGCTCTGTTTCCCTGTTTTTATAGAGATGGATCTGTCTGCTCTACATCTTTTTACCAACTTCATGTCCCAAGAAACCACCCGCACCGGCCCCAATGACGGCGCCTAAGATACGTCCGCTTCCACCGCCAAACATTGAGCCTATGGCGGCACCTCCTGCGGCTCCTACGAGGGTGCCAGATAATTGTTTTTCATTCGTTGTGCAAGCATTTAAGAGGGTAATACTAAGAAGTGAAGTAACAATTAGATAAGTATTTTTATTTTTCATTTTAAATTTCCCCCTGATTATATTTTAATTATACATTTTTTATTATAAAAATTAAAGTATTTTATTTTGGTATGGATGTTTTTTACTTCGTATGAGGCGCTATTTTTAACAATAACACCTCATGTTAAGGTATGAATTAAGCTATATGACGAGGCTTGTAGAGTATGAGGGCTTTGTTGGAGTCATCGTTTTCTACTTTGGCTTTTTTATGGATGACTTCAGACTTGCTTGTTTGCCACCATTGAGAAACATAGTTCCATCCAGAACTTAAGCCATGACTTGCAGTTTGAACGCCATGCGTCCCAGCAACGCCTAAATCATAAAGACCATACCCTAAAGAAGTTGTAGCCTTATAAAGATAGCTTAACGCCGTGGGAATATTGGTGATTCCTTTATATATATCGTCTTTAGCTTCTTTAAGGTTTATTGAGGCTTCTTTGCGTGCGATATTTGCGGTTTCATCTTTGTCAGCAATAAGACTACTACAAGCATGAATTGCAGCGGAAGCTCCTTTGAAGGCACCATTCCCAAACATCACAACATCGTATCCAAGGCTGCCAGCAGCGTATACTGCGTTTTTGCTAGCTTCCCAGAGGTGATTAACACCTTCTAAGGCATAATTGCGGGTGAGAGGGGCTTTGTTGTCTTCGCGGAAATCATCGTTTGCAAGTAAATCAGTCGTAGACCCGATGGTTGTTAAAGTCCAGGCTAAGTAAGTTAGTGTCTTTAATGTCTTATTCATCCTAATCTCCTTATAAGTATGCTTCTCATAAAATAGATTTAGGTATGAATAGATAATATTCAAGTGACGTTTTTGAATATTTATTATGAATTTAGCGCATGATATAATTAACTATAAGAAAATATAGGATTAATATAGTTTTGGATAAGCTTAATTTAAATTAACTAGACAACTTTATAGTGTCTAGAATTGTAGTTTTAGCAAATAATCAAGCTTTAGAATGAGAGATATTTTTGTATGAAGGTGTGTGATACTTCATACAAAAATTTCTTCATTCTTGGAAAAGCTAAATTTCAACTTGAGATTTATTTGAAGAGCTTGCCGCCGCATTTAACTTTGCAGAAACACTTAAAAATTGTTCCATAGCTGTAATGTTGGTTTCGTCAGCTGATACTCTGATTTCAGCATCTTCTACCCACTCGGTTGAGTCTTGGATTTCATCATTTCCTCGGTCGCTTTGTAAAAAAGAGCGAGAGGTTGTATCGTTTTGAAGTCGGCCATATTGAAGCGCACAAAAAGCAAGTGCGAGTACGATTAACTCGTATTTAAACATTTTTAACATTTATTATTCTCCCCGTTCCCTATGATAGCGTTGCAGAAAATAGTTAACAAAAGGTTTAAAAATCGAACGAATGTCAAAAAAAATTAAATTCAGTAACGGTTTTTATTGATATTTGTAACTATTTTTGATACAGTATAAAAGTAAGCTTAGAAAAGGATTCTAAGCTTACAACGATACCTTGTTTTATGGTTGTTCTTTGGTGTGATGAGGGGAGCTCATGGGTGAGGGGAATTTTAATAATTCGTTAAGGAATTGTGTTTTTAAAGGTTAAATGAACCTCATTTTTGAGAAACACTTTCTCATGTCCAGAATTTTGGGAGTGCATTATTGAAAGGTCTTGATGATCTTTGAGGTGACTTTTAAGTTATTTCAAGGGCGGAATTAGAGCGGGAAGAAAATTTTGGTGATTACTTGGCGCTCTAAAAAATGGCGCTTCCTTTCTTTCTGATAAGGGGCAAGTAGAGAGAAGAAGGTAAGAGCAATCTTCATCTTTTTATTGGAAATTACACTAAGCTTATCAGAATGAAGATGTAACTTTAAGAGGGGGGATTTTCTTCTGTCTTCCTCTTGATGACTTCAAAGATGTGTAAAACAACAAATAATCGAAATAAATAATAGGAAGCTTGGATGGCATTAGACGTGACTGAAGGAAAGAAATTAGAGAATATCATGGTAGATGAAGAAGAGCAGGAAATTGTGGAAGCGCTTGAGCGTTATTTGAGTCGTCGCTCATTGGTTCAACCGCATCCTTTATTGCAATGGGTGATGTGGTAACAGTAAAGATCGCCGCCAATAATTTGTAGGAAAAGGGAGGTGGAAATTCTTACAGAGGCAAGGTTTGAGCCATTAGAAGAGATTAAAGGGCGCCTAATTACTGTACGGGGAGGGAGGCATCGAAAGTGATTCTTGACAATAGCTAGTTGATTGCAATCGCCCTTAAGTTCCTTGTACTATGAAGTTGCCTCTGTTGTTGACTTTGCAGCTTTCTTCTCGGCATATTTTTCACTGAAACTTAGCAATCCATCAAAATCTTTAATAGATAAAAATCTCCCTTGTTGTATTTGTCGTATACAATAATCGATTTTAAGAGAGAAATTTGGTTCGCCATAAATTTTAGCCAACTTTTGGGCTCTCATAGAAAGAGTCCAATTTTCATGATGTTCTAATAGAGAAATAATTGAAAATAAAGGTAGAACTTTTGTTAGAAAATTGATTCGATCTGTAGCTGGAATTTCTTTAAGAGCTTGTATAAAAAAGTGTTTATTTTCCTTGTAAAGGTCAGGAAACTGATCATTCGTTAAGTACTGAAAGGCTTCTTGCAGTTTGCTTGAAAATCCAACCAAATTTTCTTCATCCTTAAATAAGTTTATTAATGATGAATTATCATCTTGATCATGGAAGCATGCTTTAGGATATTCAGCTAAATAACTGCCATGAGGCATTATAAAGGGCATAGCAGTACTAAATACAGGTGTACGTCTTGTTGGGCTTATAGAATGCATAGCAGCTACCATGGCAAGTGCGCTATCTCTTTCACGTGTAGAAAGGGCGCTAAGAGTGGGATATATTTGTTGGATTAATTGCATGATTTCTTCAGCTTCGTTGAGAGGAAATTGAGAAAAAGTTTCGATGGCTTTTGCAGTTCTTGCTGCATCTTTAGGTTCAAGAAAAAAATGTTCCCTCAAAAATATTATAAAGGATGCACGCTCACCAGAAATAATAGATTTCAAAGAATCAAAAATGCGATACCTTGCGCTAAAATTTCTTGTATTAGATTGGATTAAAGGTTTTACAAGTTTAAATAGTGCATTTCTTTCCGAAGAGGGGATTTCTAATAAAGTATTTAAAATTTTGGCTCTATTTTTATAGAGAGATAAGCCTTCTTTCAGAACAAGGCTTTCTTTTAATAAAAAAACTTCTGCTTCAGATGAAAAAGTTCTAATATACTGTTTTAATTCGTTAGTTTTCTCTGCATCTCCATCGCCATTGATCGAAAATTCGGTTACAAATTCTATTAAAGCTGGTTCACGATCTCGTTGTACAGGACTTAGAAAATATTTAGGTTCTGGTACTGCAACATAAGTCATTAATCCATTTGGAGCATCAAGATAGCGTGGTGTTTGAGGATTTTCACTAAAGACTAATGTACCAGTTGTCCATAAAGTATATATTGGAATATCAGCCCATACTAGATGCCATTTTTCCATTTCTGTTGCATGTTCCCATGAAAAGTTTGGGACTTTATCAAATAATCTTGGTTCTGGTTTTGCTTGGGAAAATTTATGTTGAATAGTTTCATGTAATGCTTGGTCGCCGCGATAAAGTATACAATGTGGCATAACATTTTGCGCCCAAAGGCGCCCGTTTCCCTGTAAAAGCTCTAAGTGTTTTAAGATGATGCTTGCTCTAGGATGACCATATCCATTTTGGCCGTTATTAGGGGCAGCCCCTATAATAATTGCTTGAGGGTTAACAGCTTGATCCCATGATTCACAATATGTGTCATTGTCTGATCCATGATGAGGGGCAAGTAAAATATCTGATTCAATTTCATTTGTTCTTCCAGCTAATGAAGTGAGCATTTGATTTTTAACAGTCCTATTTGCATCTCCTGTCAATATGGCTGAAATGCCATCTAATTGAATTCGTGTAATAATACTCCATCTATTATCATCGCTTTTAATTCCTTCAGGACAATACAGATGAGTTATACATCCGCTTGTTTCTAAGAAACCACAAACACCTCTGGAATAGAGTCCTAAATAAGTAGAAGAATACCAAAACGCATAACCTCCTAAGAATCCTTGTGGATAAAGTGTGTCATTTCCTCCTAATAATGCCTTAATTGAGAAAGTAAAATTATTATGAGGCTGAATTGAGCAAATTTGAGATAAAACTGAAGGAATAAAATCTTTATGATCTTTATCAGGGTGCGTCACAATAATATTTAAATGGTAATCACCACCTTGCAATACCCCGCCATGAGATTGCTGCCAACAGTCGAGTATCTTTCTACTGATCTGTCCAATGAGAAGAGGTTCAGGATAGGTTTTCCATTCATAAGTCTCACCTTGTGCATAAGGCCGTCCATCTGATCCAGCATCAATCAATAGAGGAGTATAGCCAATCTTATTGACGAGAACTGCATGACCTTGGCCAACATTAAAAAAAGTAATCTCATCTTTTAAAGGGTAGGTTGCGTATAAGTTGGTTGAATATAAAAATGCACATACCGTGATAAAGAATTTTCTCATACTTTTCCCCCTATTAAAATCCATACAACTGTAAAGACTACTGTATTATTGTCAATATAAGAACATTTTTGTAGTAATTAGAGAGTGAGGGCTTATTTTTTGATTTTATTCTTCAATATAACTTTATTTTATCTTTTGACAGTTGGTTGATTTCCTTGGGGGTTTTTTTCTATTAAAAGTGGCTCGCTGAGAGATTCCATATCACTTATATTAGGGATCTGTTAATCATTCGTTAACGGAAAATTAACCCAAGTTAATTTTTGATGAATATTTTGGCTTTAAAGTGTTTATTTAAAGGCCTGTGAATTTTTTTTAGAGATTATTATTTATCCCTCTATCTTTTTCTCATTATTGATATTTAAGTTTTTGATTTTAAGAAATAATTTTTTTGAAGTCTTTTATTGTTGGGCTGTGGATAACTCTGTGGAAACGATGTTTTTCCCAAAAAATCTCCATTGACTCCCAGATAATCCCATGCTATCCCATATCTGACCAGGCAACGATAACTTTAACTTTATTTGGCAAGAGAAAGTATTGAGTAGAAGATGGCTCTGTTTCTCTCAACCTATTTGAACAAACTTGATAAGAAGGGACGAATTTCAGTTCCTGCTTCTTATCGTGCCACGCTTTCTCAAGAGGGTTATTCTGGATTTATTGCTTTTCGGTCTTATAAATTTCCGGCAATCGAATGTTGTAGTTTTTCTCGCATGGAGCAAATGAGCAAAAGTGTCGACCAGCTCGATATTTTTTCTGAAGCTCAAGATGATTTTTCTGCTGCAATCTTTGCAGATGCAGAGCAAATCCCCTTTGATGGAGATGGCCGCATAATCTTGCCAAAAGCGCTTGTGACGTTTGCTGAAATTGAAGATACCGCGGCTTTTGTTGGTCGAGGTGCAACATTTCAGATCTGGCATCCAGATCGCTTTGAGGCTCATCAAAATAAAGCGCGTGAACGCATTCATGAGCGTCAAGCAACTCTAAAATTGGCCCCTGGTTCTTTGCATGAGGACCGATCCTAATGTTGTTGCCTTCTCAAGCATCTCAAAACTCACACATTCCGGTTATGCTTAATGAGGTTCTTTCTTCTCTTTCACTTCATCCTAATGGCATTTATGTGGATGGTACTTTTGGGATGGGTGGATATTCTCGCGCTATTCTTCAGCAGGCCTCATGTGCCGTTTTTGGAATTGATCGAGATCCTCAAGCCGTCAAGCTTGGTTGGGATTTAGAGCAAGAAAATTCTCGTTTTAAAATGATTCATGGCCGTTTTAGTGAAATGAAAGAACTCCTTCAAAGTCAAGGTATTGAAGCCGTTGATGGGATTGCTTTAGATCTTGGCGTTTCTTCGCCTCAACTTGATCAAAAAGAGCGCGGTTTTTCCTTTCGATTTGAAGGGCCGCTCGATATGCGAATGGGGCAAGAAGGAGCAACAGCTGCAGAAATAGTTAATCATTACTCTGAAGAGCAATTAAGCGATATCATCTTTAATTATGGCGAAGAAAGATATGCGCGACGTATTGCTCGCGCTATTGTAAAGGCGCGTTTGGAAGAAATAATTACGACAACTTTACAATTGGCAAATATTGTTCGCTCTGTTGTCCCTAAAAGTCGAGATGGAATTGATCCTGCGACACGGACCTTTCAAGGGTTAAGGATTTATGTCAATCATGAGCTTGAAGAGCTTTCAGAAGGATTAAAAGCGGCAGAAGCTTTGCTTGCGCCTGGAGGGCGCTTGGTGGTGGTCAGTTTTCATTCGCTTGAAGATCGGATAGTCAAAGATTTTTTTAGACAGAAATCTCAAGCTCCAAAGCAAGTGTCACGTCATCTTCCTGCGTTACCAACTTCTAATAAGTCAACCTTAAAAATATTAACAGCAAAGCCTCTTCAGGCAAGCTCAGAAGAGATTAGCAAAAATCCACGTTCGCGTTCTGCAAAGTTGAGGGTGGCTGAGAAATTAGCATCTGGGTCACCAGATCAAGGAGAAGTTTCATTATGAGAAGATCAACACTCATTTTTGCATTAATAGCGCTCATATTAGGGATCGTAAATTATACTGTAAAACAGCGAGTGATCTCAATCGAGCAAAGTTTAATTTTGGCTCAAGGTGATATTCGTAGAACAGAGGAATCTCTCCAGCTTTTGGGCGCAGAATGGAGTTATTTAAATGAGCCTAGTCGCTTACAAATGTTAGTTGAGACTCATCTTGGATCGATGCCCTTAAAAGGAACTCAACTTGTTTCTTATGAGCAATTGCCAAGTCGGGCTTTCGAGGAGTCTGAGCCTCTTCGACTGGCTAATTTTTCTGAACCTCAGTGAAAGTTAAAAATGGAGTTTCAATCTTTTTCATCGAATTCTTCTTCATTTAGTCGTGAAAGAGGAATTTCGCCTTTTAAAGGGGCCTTAGATTGTGCTCGTACAAGGCTTTTGATCGCCTCCGTTTTCTTTTGTTTCGCGACGTTGATTATTGCAGGGCGTCTTTTTATGGTGACCGTCTTAAGAGATGGTGCTGAACCCGCTTTAGTTGAGCAAGATTTATCCAAGCCCGTTTATATGGGGCGCGCCAATATTACGGATCGAAATGGGGAAGTCCTGGCAACAACCATTATTACTTCTTCACTTCATGCAAATTGTAAAATTATTCAAAATCCTCAGGTGGTTGCAGATAGAATCCTGACAGTTTTGCCTAATTTAAAAAGAAATGATTTGATTAAGAGGCTTTCGTCAAATCGACGTTTTATATGGATTGCTCGTCATTTAACGCCTGGGCAACGGCTTAATATTTTGCGTTTAGGTATTCCGGGGCTTAGTTTTATGCGGGATGAGCGTCGTATTTACCCGCAAGGTCGTTTAGCTGCCCATATTTTGGGATATACAGACGTGGATAATCATGGAATCTCTGGCGTTGAAAAGAGCTTAGATACGTCCCTTAGAACAAAGGCAGAACCTGTTCAATTAAGCTTAGATCTTCGTCTGCAACATATTTTAAAAGATGAAATTTCTAAAGGGATCCAAGAATTTGGAGCTCGTGGAGGATGCGGTATTATTTTTGATGTATCTACAGGTGAAGTCCTTGGAATGACGTCTTTACCTGATTTTGATCCTAATCATGCCTCCCAAGCAACCCAGGATGAACTTTTTAATAAAGTAACCTTGGGAATTTATGAAATGGGTTCCACCATGAAAGTCACGAATACAGCCATGGCACTAGAATCCGGAGCAGTGACGTTAGCTTCAGAGTTTGATGCTACCCATCCCCTTCAAGTTGGACGATTTAAAGTAACTGATTTTAGAGGAAGAAACGAATGGCTCAATGTAGCGAAAATTTTTGTATATTCTTCAAACATTGGGGCCGCTAAAATGGCCTTAAAGGCTGGGTCTGAAAAACAAAAGAACTTTATGCAGAAATTAGGTTATCTTAATGCACCTCAATTTGAATTGCCTGAAGTTGGAGCTCCGCTTCTTCCAAAAATATGGAATGATCCTGCAACAATTACCATTTCTTATGGGTATGGGTTATCTATTAGTCCTCTTCAATTAGTGACAGGGGTCGGGACAATTATAGGGGGGGGCTTAAAGAAGTTCCCAACTTTACTCAAACGTCAAGGTCAAGCGCCTCAAGGAGAGCGAGTGGTCTCGGAAAAAACTTCACGTATCATGCGTGAATTAATGAGATTGGTTGTAAAAAATGGAACCAGCCGAAAAGCAAATGTGCCTGGGTATATGATTTTTGCAAAAACAGGAACAGCTAACTTACGTGCGGGGAGAGGTTACCAAAAAGACAAAGTTATGGTAAATTTTGTTGGTGTTTTGGGGAATGGATATGATAAACCTCGGTATATTGTTTATGTAATGCTTGATGATCCAAAACGCTTGCAAAAAACCTATGGATTTAATAATGCTGGATGGAATGCTGCCCCTATTGGGGGTAGGATTATTGCCAGAATGGCCCCAATATTGGGATTGGCTCCGAGTGATAAAGAAGATGAGATGCCTGATGCATTTTTACGTAGTGTAAAATTTTAGAGAACTTTATGAAACGACTTGTTGATTTTTTAACCCAAGAAGATGTGAAGGGAAAATCTCTCTCAGAGTCGCTTCTATTTAAGACCCTTCAGGTTGATTCGCGTCAAGTTCAAGAGAACGATCTTTTCCTAGCTATTCCGTCTCTTTCAAATAAAAGTATTGAGCATAATATTTTTGAAGCAATTCAACGCGGTGCAAGTATCGTCCTGGTGCAAAAAGAAACAGTTTTAGGTAATGAACTTCTTGAACTTATTGAGGTGAAGAAGGCGGCGATTTTTGAAATTGAAAATAGTCGTTTGATGGCGAGTTCACTCGCAAATCAATTATTTTCAACTCAACCAAGTATTATTGCAGGTATCACGGGTACAAATGGCAAAACATCAGTTGCTTCTTTTACACGGCAACTTTGGGAATTCCTGGGATTTAAATCAGCTTCCCTTGGAACGTTAGGAGTCCAGGGAACAAATGTCGAGAAAAACGAGCTTATGGAGTTTTCTTATTCGACTCCAGATCCTTTAATTCTTTATCCTCTTCTTGAAAATTTAAAAATACAAGATGTGAATCATCTAGCAATCGAAGTTTCTAGCCATGGATTGGATATGTTTCGGGCAGAACATATCCACTTCAAAGTGGCTGCTTTTACAAACCTAAGTCATGAGCATCTTGATTATCATAAAACAATGGAAGCTTATTTCCAAGCAAAGGCACGCCTTTTTAAAGAAGTGTTGAATTTGCAAGGAACCGCTGTCGTAAATGTAGGGATGAGTTTTGGAGAAGAAATTGCAAAAATCTGCAGGCAGAGGGGATTAAATCTCATCACTACGGGGCATGAAAATAGCGATATTTATGTGCAAAAAGTTGTGACTGAACATCAAGGGAATCAAGTTTCTTTTAAAGCATTTGGAAAAACTTATGATGTTTTCTTGCCTTTGGTAGGGCAATTCCAGATTGAAAATGTGTTGACTGCATTTGCTATTGTGACAGGGGCAGGGGCTTATTGTGAAGACGTTGTAAAGGTTTTAGAGAGTCTTCAAGGTGTAAAAGGTCGTATGGAATTTATAGGTCAGTCGAAAGCTGGTGCTTCTATTTTTGTTGATTATGCTCACAAACCATTGGCTTTAGAGACAGTATTAAAATCACTTCGAGCGCATGCCTATGGAAAAGTATTTGTTGTTTTTGGCTGTGGAGGTGATCGAGATCAGGCTAAACGTAAAATGATGGGGAAAATAGCCGCTGAGAATGCTGAATGTGTTATTGTGACCGATGATAATCCGCGTTCTGAAGATCCTCAGGTCATCCGTCATCAGATTTTAGAGGGGGCGCCTCACGCTTATGAAATTGCGCCTCGAGAAGATGCTATAGTCTACGCTATTCAGAATGCTAAAGCGGGGGATATTTGTTTAATTGCTGGAAAAGGGCATGAGCAAGGGCAACTTATTGGATCTGTAAATTATCCCTTTTGTGATCGAAGTGTGGCGCAAGAAGTCCTTGCGAGGATGGAGAGAGGGAGCAGATGAAAACGATATGGACCGCCCAAGAGGTGGCTCAAGCGGTAGGAGCAGAGACAAAAGGCACGTGGATAGCAACAGGAGTTGGAAAAGATTCTAGGGAGTTAAATCCTAAAGATCTTTTTATTGCCTTAAAGGGGCCTAAACTTGATGGCGTTGAGTATATTGACGCTGCTTTTAAGGCAGGAGCTGTGGGTGCTGTTGTTGATCGAGTGCCTCCAGGATTTGAAGAAGATTCTCGCCTTATTCTTGTGAAAGATACTTTCAAGGCCCTGAATGATTTGGCAAGTGCCGCGCGGACTCGGTCCCAAGCTAAAATAGTTGCGATTACAGGAAGTTTTGGTAAAACAGGGACGAAAGATGCGACAGCTCTTTTGCTAAGTTTTTTTGGATCAGTGCAAGCAAGCGAGCGAAGCTTTAATAATCATTGGGGAGTTCCTTTTACGGTTTCAAATATAGCGCCAAACCTTGATTTCGCTGTGATTGAAATGGGAATGAATCATGCCGGGGAGATTGCGCCTTTATCGCAGATTGCACGACCCCATGTTGCTCTTATTACAACAATTCGTGAAATGCATATTGAGCATTTAGGATCTCTAGAAAATATTGCGGCTGAGAAGGCTGAGATTTTTGCAGGAATGGCAGAGGGAGGAACAGCTGTTCTTAATCGCGATGATTCAATGTATTCCCAAGCTGCCACTGCGGCTAAAGCTAAAAAACTTAAAATTGTTACTTTTGGGTACCATGAGGAAGCGGATTGCTGCTTAATAAAATGCATGATGGATGAGGGATGGTTGTGGGTTGAAGCTAAGGTAGATGAAACACTTTTTTCTTACCGTATTCCTGCTGCTGGAGAGCACTGGGCTCTTAATAGCTTGGGTGTGCTGGGGGTGATGAAGGCGCTCGGTTTAAATGTAATTGAAGCGTCAAAATTGTTTTCAAATTTAGTTTTGCCTGAAGGACGCGGGGTACAACATCACGTAAAATTAGGGCATAGCCATATTACAGTGATTGATGAAAGTTATAATGCAGGTCCTGATTCAATGCGGGCGGCTCTAAAAGTGTTGGGAGCATTAGTTCCTCAAGGCACAGGAAGAAGAATTGCAATTTTAGGAGATATGCGAGAATTAGGCCCTAAAGCTCAAGAAATTCATGAGGGGCTTAAACTAGACTTAATCGCAAATAAGGTTGATCTTGTTTTTACTTGTGGAGAAAAAATGGAACATCTCCATCACAGTCTTCCTGAGGGGATGAGAGGGGCTCATACTTTAGAAGTGACTGATCTTGTGCCAACGGTTGTGAGATGTGCACAAGCGGGAGATATTTTTATGATCAAAGGGTCCAAAGGGCAGTATGCTCATCGTGGGCGTATGTATGCTTTTGTTGAGGCTCTCTTAAATCTTGATCATGAAGTAGAGGGTATTTAGGCATGTTTTATCATCTTCTTTATCCTTATGCGTCAACTTTTCAACCTTTTAATATTTTTCGCTATATTACGTTTAGGACGGGGGGTGCTATTTTAACGGCCCTTTTGATTAGTTTCATTTTGGGTCCCCGTTTTATACGGTGGCTTAAAAGCAAACAAGGAGAAGGGCAGCCTATTCGTGAAGATGGTCCGGCCTCACATTTGATGACAAAAAAAGGAACCCCCACCATGGGCGGAGGGCTTATCCTTTTTGCCATTGGTTTGAGTGTGTTGTTATGGGCGAACTTAACCGACGTTTATATATGGGCTGTTTTGTTTGTAACTTTAGGTTTTGGTTTTTTAGGAAGTATAGATGATTACTTAAAATTAACTAAACGAAATTCAAAAGGACTTTCGGGCAAGAAAAAACTTGTATGGCAAGGACTTATCTCTAGTGTTGCTTTGATTTTTATTCTGCAGGGGAGTCCGAATGGCTTAACAACAATTGTCTCAATCCCATTTTTGAAAAATGTGGGCTTAGATCTTGGTTGGTTTTTTATTCCTTTTGCTTTGTGTGTGATGATTGGGTCTTCTAATGCAGTTAATCTAACAGATGGGCTTGATGGATTAGCCATTGGTTCTGTGATGATTGCCGCGTTATGTTTTACATTGATCGCGTATTTGGTTGGGAATCATGTATTCGCCAATTATCTTCAAATTTCTTATGTTTCTGGTGCGGGTGAACTTGCTGTGATATGTGGGGCAATTGTCGGTGCAAGTTTAGGTTTTTTATGGTTTAATGCACCTCCTGCTCAAGTTTTTATGGGGGATACGGGATCACTCGCCCTCGGGGGGGCTCTTGGAACAATCAGTATCATTACAAAACATGAACTTGTTCTTTTTATTATTGGTGGCCTTTTTGTCTTAGAAGCGGTCTCAGTCATTTTGCAGGTAGGCTATTATAAGATGACAAAGAAACGTATTTTTCTTATGGCGCCCATTCATCATCATTTTGAAAAAAAAGGATGGACTGAACAGACAATTGTGATTCGTTTTTGGATTATTGCAACTATTTTGGCTCTCATCGGCCTTTCTACCTTAAAGCTGAGATAAGATGATAAAAGTCGCAGGATTTGAAAATCAGAAAATTGCTATTCTTGGTCTGGGGCGGACCGGGAATTCTGCTGCTTTAGCTCTTAAGTTAGGAGGGGCGCAAGTCTTTGCTTGGGATGATAATCCTGATTCACGTTTGCAAGCCGAAGTTCATGGAGTGCCTATTTTTGATTTAAAAGCGGTTGAATGGGATCAAATATCAGCGCTGGTTTTGAGTCCAGGCATTGCGGCTACCCACCCCGATGCAGTGAAGGCAAATCAAGCTGGTGTTCCCATTATTTGTGATATTGAATTACTTGCAAAGACACAAAAAGAGGCCAATTTTATTGGTATTACTGGGACAAATGGTAAATCGACCACAACATGGCTTATTTCTCATCTCCTTAAGGCTTCTCATCATCAAGTTGAAGTCGGTGGAAACATCGGTAAAGCTGCACTCGATCTGAGATCTTTAGGAGAAGATGGAACCTATGTGCTTGAATTGTCTTCCTACCAACTTGAGAGAGTATTTACGCCTTTTTTAAAAACGGCTGTTCTCTTAAACATCACTCCTGATCATTTAGAACGCCATGGAAATATGGCAGGCTATATAGAGGCTAAAAAACGAATTTTTGACCTCCAAACAGGACCTAAGCATACTGTTATTGGTGTTGATGATGAAGAATGCATAGCGCTCTATGAGAAGCTTTTAGAACAAAAAACACATATGGTTGTGCCTGTTTCAGTAAAAAGGCCGATTTCCAACGGTATATATGTTGTTGATGGCTTTTTAATCGATAATCGGGAAGGTAAAGCCGAAGAAATTTTGGATTTAAAGACCCTGTCTATTTTACCAGGAAGCCATAACTGGCAGAATATTGCTGTGGCGTATACTGTTGCCTGCTTAGAAGGTATCCGTAGAGAACAATTTATCGAAGGATTACAAACTTTTCAAAATCTTCCTCATCGACTTCAAGAAGTCGCAGCCTTTGAAGGAATCCATTTTATTAATGATAGTAAAGCAACGAACAGTGATGCAACTGCGAAAGCCTTAGCTTGTTATGAAGCTAATATCTTTTGGATTCTTGGTGGGCGAGCTAAAGATAACGGTCTTGAGGGGCTTGAGCAATATTTTTCACGGATTCAAAAAGCCTTTTTAATTGGTGAAGCAGAATCTCGATTTGCAGAATTTTTAGAGGGGAGAGTTCCTTATCTTCGATGCCATGACCTTTCCACAGCAGTTCAAGAAGCTTATTCTAGTGCAGTTTCTTGTCAACAACGTCCTCTTTACATTTTGCTGTCACCCGCCTGCGCAAGTTGGGATCAATTTAAAGATTTTGAGCATCGAGGAGAAGTTTTTAAGGATTTAGTAGCGGGATTATCCAGAAAGTTAGACGCATCATGACAACTCCTTTCGCCCGTACAGATAATAGCATTTTAGGTCGTTGGTGGTGGACAGTTGATCATTGGTTATTGGCAACTGTGAGTTTTTTACTTGGAATAGGATTTTTTCTAACAATGGCTGCAAGTCCTGCTGTGGCTGAGCGTCTTCATCTGGACTCTTTTTATTTTGTAAAACGGCACGCTCTTTATCTCATTCCTGTTTTTGCAATTATTTTTTTTGTCTCCACGATGGATATTCAAAAAATCCGTCGTTTTTCTTTTATTGTTTATGCCATTGGAATTCTTTTTTTAATAATGACATATTTCTTTGGGGTTGAAATTAAAGGCGCGCGTCGGTGGTTAAATTTTGGAGGCTTCTCAATTCAACCTTCAGAGTTTATTAAGCCTGCCGTTGTGGTTTTAAGTGCATGGATGTTATCAGAGCGAGAAGTTAATTCTCGGTTTCCAGGGAATATTTTAGCCTTAGGATTTTATGGTTTTGCTGTTCTCTTGCTCCTTTTACAACCTGATATGGGAATGGTTGTTCTGATGACGATTACGATGTTTGGACAATTTTTCTTAGCAGGACTTCCTGTTTTATGGGTCTTGATTGCGGCTGCTTCGAGTGTAGGTGTATTATTTGGGGCTTATTTTCTTTTTCCTCATGTCACACAACGAATTGATCGGTTTTTAGATCGGGATGCGGGGGATAAATATTCTGACCGCTATCAGATTACGCAATCTTTAGAGGCCTTTATGAATGGGGGATTTTTAGGGCAAGGACCAGGTGAGGGCACTGTCAAAAAACATTTGCCAGATGCTCATGCTGATTTCATTTATGCGGTTGCTGCAGAAGAATTTGGTTTTGTACTTTGCATCATTATTTTAGGGCTTTTTGCTTTTCTTGTCTTAAGAACAATTAGCCGTATGCTGAATGAAAATAATCTTTTTATTGTGATTGCCGTATCAGGTCTCATTATGGAATTAGGGATCCAAGCAATGATTAATATTGCATCTACATTAGGACTTATTCCAACAAAAGGAATGACCCTTCCTTTTATTAGTTATGGGGGATCTTCAATGTTAGCTTTGGCTATGGGATTTGGAATGGTGCTTGGTTTAACGCGTCGTCGTCTACAAGGAGAAGGCTGATGATGAAGAGGCCTATTATCATTGTTGGCGCAGGAACAGGAGGGCACGTATTTCCTGCCATCTCCCTTGCGGAAACTCTCTTAGAAAAAGGAGAGCATATTTTCATTTTAACGGATTCGCGAGCGTCCTCTTATTGGCCAATAGCTTGGGACAACATTAAATTACTTCCTATTCAGCCTTTACGGAAAAATTTTAAGGGTATTTTTACTTTTATTGTTTCTCTATTGGTTTCTTCTTTTCTCTGTTTAAGGTTGTTTTGGCGTCTTAAGCCTTCTGTTGTCGTGACGTTTGGGGGCTATCCCACGCTTCCGGCTCTGGGGGCAGCCTTTCTTCTAAGGATTTCTATCATTTTGCATGAGCAAAATGCAGTGGCTGGAAGAGTGAATCATTTATTTTCGCGTTTTGCTAAATACCTTGCATTTTCTTGGCCCGAAACAAAGAATTTACCTTCCTATCCTTCGTTAAAACTTGTTATGACAGGGTTGCCCGTGAGGCGCTCGATAGCTGAACTTCATAAACGCCGCTATCATCCGCCTCAAAAAGATGATGTGGTGAAAGTCTTAATCTTGGGCGGGAGCCAAGGAACTCAAATTTTTAATGCGCTCATCCCTGAAACAATAAGCCTTTTGCCTGAAAATCTTCAACGTCGTCTCGAGATCTTTCATCAATGTCGGCAAGAAACTTTATCTTCTGTTGCCTTAGCTTACGAGAAAACGAGCGTTAAAGTTAATCTCCAATCTTTTTTCAAAGATATTCCGAAGCTTTTTTCGACAGTAGATTTTGTGATCAGTCGTTCAGGGGCTTCCACCCTCGGTGAAGTTGCAACAGGAGGGCTTCCGGCAATCTTTGTTCCTTATCAACAAGCCAAAGATGATCATCAAACAGTGAATGCTTTAAATTTCGAGAAGAAGGGCGCTGCTTGGACCATTCCCCAGTCTCAGTTTACCTCTGCTAGGCTTAAATATATGCTTGAAGCTGTGCTTGAGAATCCTGAAATTCTTCTTGGGGCAAGTGAATCTTTAAATTGTCTTAAAAGCCATGATGCTAGCCAGAAATTAGCAGATTTAATTTTGAATATAGTTTTAACCCCAAATAGAGCAAGAAAAAGGACTAAAATTTTATGAGAGTATGTCCACAATCAGTTGGAATCATCCATTTCGTAGGTATTGGTGGTATAGGGATGAGCGGCATTGCTGAAGTACTTCATAGCCTTAATTATTCCGTAAGAGGCAGCGATTTAACTGAAAATGCGAACGTCCAACGTTTAAAAAAGCTTGGAATACCTGTTTTTATAGGTCATCAGTCTCATCAGGTTGATGATGCTGCCCTTGTTGTGGTGTCGTCAGATATAAAGTCAGATAATGTTGAGCTTCAGCAAGCACGAATTTTATCTCTTCCTATCGTACGGCGAGCAGAAATGTTGGCGGAACTCATGAGATTAAAGCCTTCAATTGCCGTGGCCGGAACTCATGGAAAGACGTCAACAACGTCGTTAGGAGCCACAGTTCTTGAAGCTGGAGGCCTTGATCCCACCGTTGTCAGTGGCGGCATTATTAATGCTTATGGAACAAATGCGCGACTTGGTTCTGGTGAATGGATTATTGTTGAAGCTGATGAATCAGATGGGACTTTTACGAAGCTTCCCGCAACGCATGCTATTGTGACGAATATCGATCCTGAGCATATGAGTCATTATGGTTCTTTTTCCGCTCTTAAAGATGCATTTCATAGTTTTCTGTCAAACATCCCTTTTTATGGCTTAGGGATCGTTTGTATTGATCATCCTGAGATACGGGCCATGTTGCCGCGGCTCACAGATAGGCGAGTTGTGACGTATGGATTTTCTCAAGATGCGGATATTAAAGCCGAAAATATTGAGTTTAATGCTTCAGGTTCACAGTTTGATGTTTGTATTTCTGAGCGTTTTTTAACGATTTGTAAGAATGCTGTACGTATCAATCATCTTTCTCGCATACGTCTTTCTATGTTTGGAGAGCATAATGTTCAAAATGCGCTGTCAATCTTGGCACTTGCCTTAGAATTAGGGATTGATCCTATGGCTATTCATAAAGGTTTTGCAAGCTTTAAAGGCGTTAAACGCCGTTTTACGAAAACAGGTGAAGTGAATGGGATTACAATTATTGATGATTATGCTCATCACCCTGTCGAAATAGAAGTGGTTCTAAAAACCGCACGACAAGTCTCGCAAGGAAAAATAATTGCTGTTTTACAACCGCATCGTTATTCGCGATTAAAAGAACTGTATGAGAGCTTTTGTTCTTGCTTTAAAGAGGCAGATCATGTGATTGTAGCGCCTATATACGCCGCTGGTGAAGAGCCTATTATTGGTCTACATCATGAGCAATTAGCAAGTGATATTAGGAAACATAATCACACGAATGTCGTTACCATCCAAGAGAGAGAAGAGCTAGCTTCTACCATTATGACGCTCGGACATTCAGGAGATATGGTTGTTTGTTTAGGCGCAGGAAGTATTTCTGCTTGGGCCCAAGCTTTACCGGAAGAATTAAAGCAGTGGGACAAACTTGATAATTCCAATGATGTATTGACTAAAAGGGGAGAGATAAATGGGTAAAATGCACACTATTATAAAAAAATTACCTTCTATCCGAGGCCGATATACGGAAGGGGCTGAGCTTTCAAAACTTACATGGTTTCGTGTTGGTGGACCTGCAGAAGTTCTCTACAAACCTACTGATTTAGAGGACTTAAGTTTCTTTTTGAGTCATAAATCTGCCGAAGTACCTCTTCTTACAATGGGTGTGGGCTCAAACCTTTTAATTCGAGATGGAGGTGTCTCAGGCGTTGTTGTTCGTTTGCAAGGATTTAACAATGTTGTTGTTCAAGGAAATGAGATTGAGGTGGGGGCTGGCGTACTAGATCGTACACTTGCTCTTGTTGCTCAAGATGAAGGATTACAGGGTTTAGAATTCTTAGCCGGTATCCCGGGGACTGTTGGTGGTGCTTTGCGGATGAATGCAGGTTGTTATGGAACAGAGATAAAAGATATTCTTGTTTCAGCTCTGGCTGTTGATAGTCAAGGGAAAATCCACAAATTAACACCTGAAGATATGGGTTTTTCTTATCGTCATTCTGAGATTCCTCAAGATTGGATTTTTGTGGGGGCTCGATTCAAAGCCAAGTCAGGCAATCCTCAAGAAATTGCCACACGGATAGAAAAATTACTGGCTGAACGTGAAGAGGCCCAACCTGTAAAATCTCGAACAGGAGGAAGTACTTTTGCGAATCCTGAAGGATACAAAGCATGGGAACTCATTGATAAAGCGGGATGCCGTGGTCTTAAAGTAGGTGGTGCGCAAGTCTCTGAAAAACATTGTAATTTTCTCATTAATACGGGAGACGCAACGGCAGAAGATCTAGAAGTTTTAGGCGAGACGCTAAGAGCGCGTGTGTTGGAGAGTTCTGGAGTTGATCTTCGATGGGAAATTGTACGGGTGGGGTTTAATAAAAAATATCGGATGGAAGCAAAAGCTGCATGACTAATATGAAAAAAAGAGTTGCGGTCTTGATGGGAGGTTGGAACGGAGAACGTGAAGTATCTTTGTCGAGTGGCCGAGGAGTTGTTGCGGCTTTGCAAGAACGAGGATACGAGGTTATTCCTATTGAATTGACTCGTAATTTACCTTCTCTTCTTGAAATGTTGACCCCTAAACCTGATGTTCTTTTTATGTGTGCTCTTCATGGACAGTGGGTTGAAGATGGTTGTTTACAAGGTATGCTTGAAATTTTAGGTATACCTTATACGAATTCTAGCCCTTTAGCCTCAGCGCTTGCTATGGATAAGCCCATGGCTTTAAGACTTTTCCGTGAAGCTGGGATCTCTTGCCCTGAAGGAAAAGTTGTCAAGATAACAGAACTTCTAAAAGAAGATATTTTAGCTTTTCCTTATGTGATTAAACCTCTTCGAGAAGGTTCAAGCTTGGGCGTCTACATTATCCATAATAGAGAAGACCTCGTGAAAGCTCAGCAAACATGGCAATATGGGGATGAATGCTTAGCAGAGCGTTATATTCCAGGCCGGGAAATCCAAGTTGCAATTTTAGGGGATCGCGCAATAGGAGCGATTGAAATCCGCCCCAAAGAAGAATTTTATGATTACCATGCCAAGTATACAGAGGGCTGCGCCGACCATATTATGCCTGCAAATATCCCTGAAAAAGATTATCAGGAAGCTTTAGAATTAGCCCTAAAGGCACACAAGGCATTAGGGTGTGAAAGTGTGACGAGAGTCGATTTGCGGTATGATGATATTCAAAATCCCGCTAAATTTTATGTTCTTGAGGTTAATACCCAACCAGGATTAACGCCTTTATCATTAGTTCCTGAGATAGCGGCCTATCATGGGATGAATTATGGAGACTTATTGGAATGGATGATCGAAAATCCACGATATCCTCATTAAAGTCTCGTTCTCATCCTAAGTCAGTTGCAAAGTCGCGGTTGGCAAAGAAACGAGCTGGTACTTTTCTGAGCGTACAAGAAAATTGGAAATTTTTTTCAATAATTGTTTTTGGAATCGTCTTTGTTCTGGGTTGGAAACCTTTGGCGGATATGTTGGATGTTTTTGAGAAAAATATCGCCTTAAGAGGGTATACTCTTTCTAAACAAATTGGTTTTCAAGTTAATGATTTGATTGTTGAAGGTCGTAGTCTGACGCCTCAGAAAGACATTCTTAAGGCTGTTAATATTCGACGGGGTGATTCTCTTTTTGCCTCAGACTTAGCGGACATGAAAATGCGACTTGAAGCTCTTTCTTGGGTGCGAACAGCCACTATTCAAAGACGTTGGCCTTTTACCATTTATGTGAGACTTGCAGAATATAAACCGATTGCTTTATGGCAACAAAAAACTAAATTTTATTTAGTAGACGATCAAGGTCATCATTTTAACATCCCCAAAAATAATCCTTTTCAAAGTTTGCCTATTTTAACAGGAGAGGAAGCTCCTAAAAATGCGCCTCATTTATTTTCTGTTTTGAGGGATTTTCCGAGGCTTATCGGAAGAGTAACGGGCGCTATCTATTTAGGAAAGAGACGGTGGGATCTTATGTTAGATAATCGTTTAAAGCTTAAGCTCGGAGAAGAAAGAATCAAACAAGGTCTTGTTCAATTCATTCAATTGGAAGAAGGTCGCAAGATTAGTGATAAAAATATTGTTGCGATTGATTTAAGATTTGAAGATAAAATTTATTTCCAGTTGGCTCCTGAAGCGGCTGAAGTTAAGTTATCATCCAAGCAGACGTGAGCATAAAATGAGTTTTTTTTCTTTTCGTAAAAACCGTAAGTTAACAGTCAAAGATACAATTGCAGGTTTAGATATTGGATCCTCTAAGGTTTCTTGTGGCATTGCACGCTTAGATGCGAGTGGAAAGCAGAGAATTATCGGCTATGGTCATCAAGCCTCTCGAGGGTTAAAGGCTGGAATGATTGTAGACATGGAGGCCCTCACTTCTTCTGTCGTAGGTGCTATCCATGCTGCGGAAGAAATGGCAGAAGAGACGCTTCAAGAAGTCTTTTTGAGCATTTCTCCAGCCATTACAAAATCTCATTCTTTGCGGATAGAGGCAAATATTTCTGGCCATGCGATTGATGCGGCTGATTTAAAAAAAATCTCAGCGCAAGCCTGTCAAGAAGTTGAAAAAACAGGGAATCATGTCATCCATATGATTCCGATGTCATATGATATTGATGCGGCCCATGATATTAAAGATCCTCGAGGGATGTTTGGGGAAACGTTGCGTTCTTCTATCTCGCTTATTTCCTCTCAACCATCCATCTTACGTAATTTTGTCGCGTGCGTTGAAAGATGTCATCTAGAGGTGGTAGGATTTGTTTCTTCCAGTTATGCCTCTGGCCTTGCCACGTTAGTAGAAGATGAGATTGAACTTGGAACAACAGTGATTGATATGGGGGCTGGAACCACCTCTATTGCGGTATTCCATGATTCTAAGCTTTATTATACGGATACTATCCTTGTCGGAGGGGCTCATGTCACGGCAGATATTGCGCGAGGATTTTCAACACCGATGATTCACGCCGAACGCCTTAAAGCTCTATATGGAAGTGCAATGGTTTCTTCGAATGATGAACGAGAGAAAATTGTTGTGCCTCAGATAGGGGAAGATGAAAATCATAAAGGGAGTCAAATAACGCGCGGTGAACTCGTGCGGATTATCCGGCCTCGCATAGAAGAGACATTTGAGCTCATAAGAGATCGCATGAAAAATGCAGGTATTCACAAAATTGCAGGGAAAAGGCTTGTCATAACAGGCGGAGCAAGCCAGTTAGCTGGTGTGATTCAGCTCGCTAATCTTATTCTTGAAAAACAAGGACGTCTTGGCAAACCTCTTCATTTATTGGGGTTAGAGCAAGGCTCAAGAAATCCAATGTTTTCAGCATGCGCGGGACTCATGATGTATGGAAAAAATACCTATGATAGTTTAAGAGAGCTTCCAGCAAAGCAAACTCAAGGTAATATAAATCAATTTTTTGGTCAAATTGGGTCGTGGTTGCGCGAGAATTTGTAGCATTTAAATAAAATTTCCTTTAGACTGCCCCCATAAAATTATTTTGCAGCAGTATTGACAATTTGGAGAAAAATATGAATAGAGCCATGAATCCATCCACATCACAAAATCCAGAGTTAAAGCCCAAGATCACAGTTGTTGGCGTTGGTGGTGCTGGTGGTAATGCTGTTAATAATATGATTCGATCCAATTTGCAGGGAGTTGAGTTCGTTGTCTGCAATACAGATGCGCAAGCTCTGGAACATGCTTCGGCTCCTCACAGAATCCAATTAGGCACAAAAGTTACGCAAGGATTAGGGGCTGGATCACGACCCGAAGTTGGCCGTGCTGCAGCAGAAGAATCACACGAAGAATTATCTCAACTTCTCGCGGGCAGTAATATGGTTTTTATTACGGCCGGAATGGGGGGAGGGACAGGAACAGGTGCCGCACCCGTTGTTGCCCAATTTGCGCGTGAGCAAGGAATATTAACGGTTGCTGTTGTGACGAAACCTTTCCATTTTGAAGGACGCCACCGTATGAGAACCGCTGAGTATGGAATTGAAGAACTTGCCCAGTTTGTTGATACGCTTATTGTGATTCCGAACCAAAATCTTTTTCGTATTGCCAATGATAGAACAACTTTTGCTGAAGCTTTTAAATTAGCAGATGATGTCCTGCACTCTGGCGTTCGAGGTATTACAGATCTTATGATTATGCCGGGGCTTATCAATCTTGATTTTGCGGATATTCGCGCAGTGATGATGGAAATGGGCAAAGCCATGATGGGAACAGGCGAGGCTGAAGGGGATGGTAGAGCGACTGCTGCCGCTGAAGCCGCTATTTCCAATCCTTTATTAGATGATGTCTCTATGAAGGGAGCTCAAGCTTTATTGATTAATATCACGGGCGGCATGGATATGACTTTATTTGAAGTGGATGAAGCGGCAAATCGCATTCGTGAAGAAGTTGATCCAGATGCCAATATCATCTTTGGTTCCACGTTTAATGAAGAAATGAATGGTCGTATGCGCGTTTCTGTCGTTGCGACAGGCATTGAAAGTGAAGCGATGAAGAGCCGCAAAGCAGAAGAAGCTAAACAAAAGAATACTGTTCCGCCTGTGACTCAAACTGAAAAGGGGATTGTCCAAGGTTTCTTTACACGTCGAAAAGAAGAAGAAAATGATCTTTTCAATCCAACGTATAAACCTGATGCTTATGAGGTAGAAGAAACAGAAGAGAATCATATCTCTGAGGCGATGACGACACCAGAAAACCTCAAGCCTCTTATTCTTGATACAGAAGAAGGACAGCTAGTGAGCGAGACGAACGAAGCGCCCGCGGAGGCGCCTAAATCACGTAAGTTAGGTTTTTTCGAAAGAGTCGCAGAAACAATGCGAGGATCGAAGACTCAACGATCTGAAATCGAGCCGATGATTATAACAGATGCGCACGATGAGGAAATTCAACCGCTATCTCCTCAAGGATCATCTGCAAGTGCCGAGCAAAAAGAATTGGAAATACCAACCTTTCTCAGAAGAGGCGCTAAGAAATAAGCGAGTTTAAAGATTTAAAACTTTTTAATCTCGATCAATTTGCCAACATGCCTTATTTTAAGGCATGTTCTGGCATGAAGATAAGATTATGCAGGTGAATAACGTTAAAACTTCTTGAAACTCCTCGTCTTTACTTGCGTTCTTTAACGCTTCGAGATGTTGAGGATGTTTATGCATATGCAAAAGATCCACAGGTAAGTCAATATGTCACATGGCAGCCACATCAGACTCTAGAAGAGACTCATGATTTCATCCAAAATTATGCGTTTAAAAAATATACAGAAAACGAATTAGAGCCATATGGAATTGTCCTAAAAGAAGAAAATCAGATTATCGGGACAATAGGGTGTAGTTGGCATTCTAGAAAAGACAATGTAATGACAATGGGATATGCTTTAGCTCATAAATATTGGGGAAAAGGATTGATGACTGAAGCTGCTCGTGTACTCTTAGAATATGCATTTGAGAGCCAAGGCCCTTATCTCATTATGGCATGGTGCATAAGTTTTTGATGTAAATTTATTGATCAATAGGACAAAAAAAGTATAAATTATTTTTAATTTTGAAGATTAAAGTCACGCATGAAATCACAACCTAAAAAATTATCTATTATACTCTTTTTTGTAATAGTATTCAGCTTTCCTTATATGGTTAAGGCTGGCTTTTTACCATCAGAAGTTGATTCAGATGAAAAAACAACTGTTGCTAAAAAGTTTACGTGTCTTGCAAGCCTTCCTTACGATATTTGGGCCCAAATTGCTCCTTATTTGCACGTATACCAAATCTATCCTCTTTACGCGACAGGTAATAGAAATTTGCAATTAAGACTTACTTATTCTGTTGAGAGGCTTTTTATTGATCATAATATCTCTGATTACTCACTTCGCAGAGGGCCGCAATTGGCATCTACTTTGATGAACTGGTTTCCTAAAGTTCACACTATTTATGAGAGCAATATCAGAGCTCATTTTTTTGGAGGGAAGAAGGAGATTGGACATTGGAGAGATGCGATTATTTTTACGCCTGAAACTTTTAAATCTTTTTCGAGATTACCTCTGTTAAAAACCCTCATCTTAAAATCACCTCAAGAACTTGATGATCAATCCGTATCTGATTTACCCAACAATTTAACAAACTTAGAATTAAATATTTCTGCTCAAACAATCTTTCTTCCGGAATTCCCAAATTTGAAACGATTATCTTTAAACGAAGATGATAAACAAACGCATACTTTAGAAAATTATGGAAGGCGTAATCATCTAATCGCTAAAAATCTTGATAAATTACCAAAGACCTTGACCTCTCTGCATTTAAAAGATGATTTTCAGTGGTCTTTTTTTCTTCATTTAACGTCACTTTATGCAGCTCGTATTGAAGAATTTTTACCTCCCTATTTAAATTATCTTAGAATAGAAAAAGGTAATTTGCTCGTAGAAAAATTACCCCCTACCTTAACATTTTTATTTATTGAGGGCGGATCTCTTATAGGAGATATTTCAACATTACCATCTCAATTAACATCTTTACGTGTTTCAGTGTTTCCTAAAGATTCTTTCAAAGATTTACCTCCTACCTTAAAATCTTTAAGAATTTATTTTTTAAAGGGAGGCTTTCAAGATTTACCTCCAAATTTAGAAGAGTTTAGAGTTAGTTCTCCTCAGGATATTCAACAGATCACAGCAGAGCAGAGTAAAATTTTTCCACGGTCTTTAAAAACGCTGGAAATAGGTACACGGCCATTTGAACCAAATGCTTTTTTGGATTTACCCCCCGATTTGATATTCTTAAGTATTTTACGTGGAAATAGAGAACTATATGGGCAGAATGAAATTAAACGTTTACCTAAATCATTAAGAGTACTCCACATTGAAAGCGGAGGTTTAGATCTTGGGTCTGGTACTGCTTCAGCAGTAACTTTACCTCCAAAATTAATGGAATTAAACGTTTCCTTCATTGAAAGAGTTAGTCATTTTCCCCCTTCTTTAAGAATCTTAAGAGTCAGCTTTTTTTCACTTGATTCATCTTTACCAGTAAAAATTTTCCGGCCACTTTCTGCATTGGAATATTTAGATGTAGGGCATAATAAGCTTACAGTGGAGCATTTTCAATTTTTATCACCCTCTTTAAGAGAATTAATAATTCCTGATTATAATCTTCAAAAGATGAAAGAAATTTTTAACTTTTTACCTCTCTCATTAATTGCATTATACTCAGATCGTAGTATTAGTTATCTCCAAGAATTCCATAAATTTCTTGATAAAAAATATGGAAATAAAAGAATAGAAAATTAGTCATTCTTTTGCTCAAAAAAGAAAAATTTTTAAAGCCATGAAAAAGAATTAATTAACATAAAAAATTTCATTAACTTATTTTGTAAGACAAAAATTTAAAAATTATCCAATAATAAATATTATAATTCAATTAGTTATTTAATATTTTCTACAATAAATATATTTAGTAGAAAGCAATCTTACTTTTAAACTTTAAATTATCGTCCTCATTTCTTAGCTTTATGGCAAAAATAGAATAATTGCTTGTTATCATATAAATATAAGGAAATTATAATGTCTTTAAAGAAGTTTTCTAAGGTTTTTCTTAGCTTTTTATTTACTATAGTTAGTAGCCTTCCTGTGAAAAGTTCTGATACCTCTTCTGATGAATCTTTTTATGAACGTCTAGCTCCCCTAAAGATAGTGCGAGAGTCTTTTCAACCTCTAGAGATAGAGCTTTTCCAGCCAGAGTATCGTGGTATAGGGTTCCCTGGAACGACTATAGAAGATGATTCTCTTTATGAAGAGATAGGCGGCGGATCTTCTTCTGATGAATTTTTTGAGGAACCCTCTAGATCATCTAAAGATAGTGCCAGAGTCTCTTCAACGTCTAGACATAGGGTTTGAGCTTGATGGGTATATATCTATGTCAAAAAAAGGTCTTCTGAGAACTCCTATCGAAAGAGAAGAAAATATTACCTAGATAATCCTCTTTCTTCTGAGACGCCTCTAAATCCTTTTCAACAGAAAATAAAAGGTGTCTAGAATAATTCTCGTTCTTTAGTAACATTTGCTAATTATGATAAGGAAAAGGTTACAGACGAGCAATTTTGTGAGTTTATGAGTATTCTTGCACATAACACCTCGGTTACTCAATTACATCTATTTTATCCGCCCCTTAAAAATGCAAGCATGGATGCTATTATAGATTTTTTTGGAAGTTCCAATACGTCGCTTTCTATTTTACGTTTATTACTTCATGAAATTTCAAGCTCAAAAATACTTAAGCTTGCAACTTCTCTGCGTGACAATACATCTCTTACTGAATTAGAGTTACACCTTGACTATCCTGAGCATTGTCTTAGAGAAGAGGATATCCTCGTATTTATAAATTCTTTAGGAAGCAATTCAACTCTTGCTAGTTTGACTTTAGCCCATAATCAAATTGGAGAAGCAGGAATCAGCGCTCTTATGAGGAGAGAATCACTTACAGACTTAAAAATTAACGGACAATCACCTTAATTCTGCTACAATTTATCACCTTGCAACTGAACTTAGAAGAATACCTCTCTCACACGCATAGAATTACGGGGAGGAGAAATTACCCCTGTTGGAGTTGCAAGCCTTTTAGAAGGACTTAAGCATAATACAACACTTACTAAATTAAGTTATAGGCCAAAGGAGGATCAAGAAATAAAAAGAGTACTATAACAAAATGTTAAGCGGCAAGCTTCTCTTGCTTGGCTCTGTAAAGATTTCTTAAGCTATTAAAGGAAGAAGTATTCAACTTCTTCCCCTCAAGCCTTATCCTAAATTTTTAGAAAATTAAGTACGCCACGGCAAGCAATGGGACATGGATTCTTATTCGATTTTGAAAGAAAAATGGCCATCAGCTAAGAAATAAATCCTTTTTATTCAATTAATTATGCTTATTCTCGTTGTTTTTTCTCTAAAAAGTAGAAAGCAAGTAGGCTTTTAAACTTCAAATTACTAATTTCATTTTTTAATTTACTTACACGGATCAACGGATTCAGAGATTTTATAGCAGGAGGGGGCTGCACGAGCTTCGAGACTTAATTTAAATTAAGAGAGGAGAGGGAGCGAAAAGTCATTTGACACCCCCACTAATGAGAGCGTTAACTTTAATAATTTTGTCCTCATGAAGACAAAAAATTTATTTCTAAAGGTGCAACTTAAAAGGTTAATTTTTTAAAAGTTGTACCTTTTTTCTTTCTTCATCGCCTTTTAAAAGATTTTTCTGATGTTCAGTCTTAAGATGCGCTTCTTCTTGAGTATGAATCTGTCGAGGCGTAAATTTATGTCGTTCAGGGACGGTATGAAGAGTTTCGAAAGGTTGAGGGTCATCATCTTGGAAGACAACGTAAGATCCAACACAGCCAGAAAGAACAATACATGAGAAAGTTAAAATAATTTTTTTCATTTTTTCAACATATTAGCAATATCGTATGCGCCATAGGTTAGGATACCATCTGCCCCAGCTCGTTTGAAGGAGATCATGATTTCGAGAAGTGTTTTTTCATACTCAATCACGCCTTGAGCGGCGGCAACTTTAAGCATTGCATATTCGCCACTGACGTGAAATGCAAAAGTTGGCACCATAAATTTATGCTTCACTTGATGGATAATATCTAAATAGGCAAGCCCTGGCTTAATCATGATGGAATCTGCGCCTTCTGAGATATCTAATGCAACTTCACGCAGAGCTTCTCGCGCATTTGCTGGATCCATTTGATAAGTTTTCTTATCTTTTGTTCCTAAGCAGTGATCTGAGCCTAAAGCTTCCCGAAAAGGACTATAAAAAGCAGAGGCATACTTCGCCGCATAGGACATAATCGCGACATCTTGATAGCCATGCGTGTCTAGAGAGCGTCTTATAGCGCCAATCCGGCCATCCATCATGTCAGAGGGGGCCACAATATCTGCGCCTGCTTCGGCTTGAAGGAGGGCATGCTGACATAAAGCTTGCACAGTTTCATCATTGGCAATTTCGCCTTTAATAATAAGGCCATCATGTCCGTGACTCGTAAAAGAATCTAAGGCTGGATCTGAAATAATTCCAAGCTGAGGATACGTTTTTTTGAGAGCTCGAATGGCTTGCAACAGGATATTTTCAGGATTTAAAGCCTCTGCCGCTTGATCACACCGTTTTTCATGGGGAATAACGGGAAAAAGGGCTAAGGCTTTAATCCCAACTTCTTGGGCTTTTCCTGCGGCTTCAATAAGCTCTGGGATGGTGAAACGTGTAACACCCGGCATTCCTTTAATGGTAGGTGAAAGAGCCTCTTCTCGCACAAATAGGGGCCAAATAAGATCATTTGAACTTAAAATTGTTTCTGCAACAAGCTCGCGCAGCCATTCAACACGACGATGGCGCCGGAGGCGTGTTGTTGGAAATTGACCCAGGGAATAAGAAGTAGAAGTATTCAAACCAAACCTTTAAATTTTGTTTTGTTTTTCTTTTCACTACCTTGATTTTTAATTAGAAACAACTCAAAAAAAGCTCATCATAGTGCCTTGTATAAAAAACTTGGTTGCATTTCACATACGATTCGTTAGGATCATGCCACGTTTTAGTTTTAAAAGGATAAAAAATGTCGATCGCCAAAGCGATAACCCAAGATATTTATCAGACTTTTCAAAAGCTTGCGAATGTAGAAAAGCATAGTTACCGCTATTGGCGGATTCGCATTTTATATTCGTCCATTATTGGATATGCTGCCTACTACCTTGTTAGGCAAAATTTCTCCATGGCAATACCTGGTTTAATGGATGAATTTGGATATACAAAAGTTGAAATGGGATGGATTGTAACGATCTTTTCGATTGTGTATGGGATTGGAAAATTTTTTAATGGGTATTTGAGTGATCGCTCAAATGCACGTTATTTTATGTCAATTGGCTTATTCTTATCTGCAATTGTTAGCATCTTTATGGGATTAGGCGTTGGTTTAAGCGCAATGGCCTTCATTTGGGGAATCAATGCGTGGTTTCAATCTATGGGATGGCCCCCTGCCGCACGTATGTTAACCCATTGGTTTAGCCCTAAAGAGTTAGGAACTAAGTGGGGATTGTGTGCTTCTTCTCACCAAATCGGTGCCGCTGTAATTTTGGTTTTAGCTGGCTATCTGATTGATGTTTTTGGCTGGCGTTCAGCTTTTATTGTCCCTTCTATTCTTGCATTTATTTTTTCTATTTTCTTATTCAATCGACTTCGAGATACACCTCAGGAAGTTGGCTTACCTTCTGTCGAAGAGTATAAAGGTGATGGCGTTTACAATCAATCGAGCGAGAGAATTACGATTCGAGAAGTCTTAACAGAGGTTTTCGGGAATAAACTTGTTTGGTACATAGGAATTGCAAATATGTGTCTTTATATTCCTCGGATTGGTGTTTTTACGTGGGCTCCAACATTTCTAAAAGAATTCAAAGGAGTCACATTACTCGTTGCAGGTTGGCAAACAGCAGGATTCGAAATGGCTGGATTGTTGGGAGGCATTCTTGCTGGATGGATTTCTGATAGACTCTTTGCAGGAAGAAGAGGGCCTGTTGGCGCTTTATTTTTACTCGGTCTTTCGGTGTGTTTGTTTGCTATTTGGCTGATTCCTAGAGGGCATCCTTTCTTGGATACGATTGCTCTCATGGTTGCAGGTTTTCTTGTTTATGGCCCTCAAGTCTTGGCAGGCGTGGCGTGTGCTGATTTGACCTCCAAAAGAGCTGTTGGGGTGGCTATTGGTTTCACGGGAAGTTTTGCTTACGCAGGTTCCGCAATTTCTGGTGTGGGAATTGGCGCAATTGTTGAAAATTATGGGTGGCCTGCGGGTTTCATTTTATTTATTGTGACGTCTCTCATCGGGGCCTTTTTCTTTTCTTTAACATGGAATCATCGTTCTAAGAATTTAAATTCGAGTGAAGAAAAGCCTGAAGCCACAGAATGATAAGATATAGGCTCAATAAAATCTTCTTCTTTGCTAGGCACACAGTATTTAAAATCTTTGTAATAAATTCAAAGAGTAATTTATTTTTTAAATGATATGCTTTTTTAGGGGAGGGGGGGTGCAAAAATTACGCTGCTCATCCTTGATGAAAAATATTACAAAGAATAATCGAGAGTTTTGTTCTCTAAAAAGTTTTTGAGTTTTCGAGCGCAAAGCTTGAAAAAGGGGCAAAGACAAGTTCTTTGGTCCTACGTCTCCTAGACGTGAAGCCTCCCTGTTTAAACTTGGCCGGGGTTTTTACCCCGGCTCTTTTTATCCTCAAATTGATCTTTTAATAATAAAGGAAGCTTGCGATCTGAGTGATCTGCTCGTTAAAATCTTCATCTTGCCACCAAGCAACGGGCGCAATATCCCCTGTTCGGAATTCACGATAGAGAGGAGCCGCATACTTAAGCATCATGACTTGATTATTATAAGGTGTAAACCAGTCCTTATTGCGTATTTCAAGCTCAGTAAGATTGGTTGGGGCGTCATGAGGATTATTAAAAGCGTGTTGAATTTCGGCAATATTTTTATCATGAGATCTTGGCGTAATTAAATATGTCACCGATTTGCGCAAGCTACTTGTGGTTTCTTGAGAGAAGAAATATTGAAGACCTGGAATATCTTGTAAGATCGGAAATCCGGATCTATCTGACTGATCTTCATGAGAATTAATTCCACCCAACATGAGGGTTTCTCCCAATTTCATTTCAACAGTTGTTTTGACATGACTTGTTTGAATGGATGTAAAAGTTTCCGTTACGTTGTTTGTCGTATCGGGAGTTAGACTTCCAAGAACCTCAATTTCAAGAAGTACTCGGTCTCCTTCAAGGGAAAGAGGCGTTACTTTTACTGTAATACCTGTTGGCGTCTTTGAGATGTTACCACCATATTGGCCTCCGAGACCTAAAACAAGATCTGTACCAGCATAAAATTCAGCATTTTTACCCACGATCGTTGTAATGGAAGGACGATCTAGAACTTTAATGCGTTCACTATAAGCATTTGCAATATTTAAACTATAGCTTACGCTTCCAAAAGAAACACCTTGGGTAAAAAGGCGAGAGACTGAAAGAGGAGAACCTCCTCCAGTTATTGTTGCTGGTAAGTTTGTAACGCCAGGGAAAATAGGATTACCTTGAAAATCTATCGCAGTCGATGTTCCAGCGACTGTACCTGGAATTCCATGTCCTTTGGCTTTCATATGAGTTCCTGGAGCGAGGGTTAATGAGAAGTTTTCAAGTATATTACTTCCCTTCGTCGTTGTTCCAAGTTCACTAATTCGCATCACAATTGCGTCAATAGCCACCATTTGAGCTGGTGTTGTAGGAGCTTGAGCCGCTGGAGCAGCGGGCTTTTCACTTGCAGCAGCATTTGGATCTGCAGAAGCGTCAGCGCTTCCATTTGGATCACCAGCAGCACCGTCTTCAGCTTGGGCAAGCATAATAATGCCACTGTCGTATAAACGTTTCCATTCATCAATACGACGCTTTGCCATTTGTGCTTGAGATTTGTTCTCAGATAATTTTTCATATTTTTTAAAATAATCATTGGCTTGTGAGGATTTTCCTGCGGCCGCCATAATCATTCCGGCAGCACGATAAGCTTCGGATTTATTTGGAGACGCTTTGATATACCGTTCAATGGAAGCTTGAGCTGTTTTAATATCGCCAAGATAATAAGAAGTTGAGGCAAGTTCATATAACGCCGCAAGATTATTAGGTTCAATTAAAAGGACGTTTGCAAATTCTTCTTGAGCTCTTTTAAAATCTTTTTGTTGTTTTTTAACACGGCCTAGTTGTAAGGACGCAATGCTATTTGAAGGCTCAAATTTAAGAGCTTGATTATAGCCTGCTTCTGCAATTTCAAGCTGCGATATATCGCCTTTACGAGCCATAAGTTGATAGGACATGGCATTCAAAGTATGAAGCCAAGAGTTTGTAGGATCATCTACAAGAGCAATGTTAAAAATCTCTGAAGCTTTATTATACTCTTCCGCTATTAAGGCTTGGATACCTTCTTTCACAAGAACTTTTTCTTCAGAATTCGATTTTTCAGCCAAGATTTGTTCTAAAGTTTTGCCGTGAAGGGTTGATTTTTCATGGATGTTTGATGTTGGTTCATCGGCACATCCCGTCAGCATAAGAACAGCCATAGCTGTTAGAGATATCTGTAATTTTTTCAATTTTTCCTCCCTTAATTAATAAAATTTAATTCAAATTTTATTTAATCTTAGAAAGAAAGTATTAATTTTTGGTTGATTTTTCTAAAAATTTTTTAGCCACAAAGGGAGAGACAAAAGGCGTTACATCACCGCCTAATTGAGCAACTTCTTTAATCATGCTTGACGAAATGAATTGATAACGTTCTGAAGCCATTAAGAAGATAGTCTCAAGGTCAGGAGAAAGAGATGTATTCATACCAACAAGCTGGAGTTCATATTCAAAATCTGAAACAGCTCTTAATCCTCGGATGAGAGTGCTGGCGCCAACTTGCTTAGCAAAGTTAACGAGTAATGTGTCGAAAGACTGAACTTCAATATTATTTAGATTTTTTTCTTCAGAAAGAGTCTTAATTTCATTTTGTACAAGTTGAAAGCGTTCTTGCAAAGAAAAAGTTGGATTTTTTCCTGCATTGATTGCAATTGCGATAATAATTTTATCAAAAAGTAAGGCTGCCCGCTGGATGATATCTCGATGACCTTTTGTGATGGGGTCAAAGGTTCCTGGATAAACGGCAATACGTTGAGACGATCTTGAAGTCATTCTTAACTCCTTAGCTATACTTAAAGCGTCACCCTTATATAAAAAAGATACAAGTCCGCTGAAAATTTTCTCTGTTTGGCGTCATTAAAGGGAGAGTGACAAGTATAGTATAAACTAAGTTATTTAATTTATTAAAATACTTGCCTTCTATTATAGTAAAGTTTCTCTTTAAACTTGCGGCTCAGGAGCTACTTCATCAGCCGTTGAGTTTGAGTCATCATCACCTTCTTCTTCCTCACTTCCTTGATTTGGAATGCGAGCAACTGAGACGACTTGCTCTTTATTATCAATTCTGAAGAGCATCACCCCTTGAGCTTGTCGACCACAAATTCGAATATCTTTTACAGGAAGGCGAATAAGTTGGCCTGCATTGGTAACGAGAACAAGTTGATCTTCTCCTTCAACAACGAAAGATGCAACAATTTTTCCTGTTTTCGGAGTGAGTTTGGTGTTCGTAACGCCTTGGGCACCACGATTGGTGACTCGGAATTCATAAGCAGAGGTCCGTTTACCCATCCCATTTTCTGTGACAGAAAGAATAAATTGTTCGCTGGCTTCAAGCTCCTTAAAACGCTCAGGAGAGAGTTCAAAGTTACTATTTTCAGTGATTTCTTCCATCTCTTCGACGTCATCGCCCCCGCGAAGCTTGCGGGATTGGCGAATATAGGCATCGCGCTCTTCGATTGTGGCTCTGGCACTATCAAGAATACTCATTGAAATCACACGATCCCCTGAGGCTAGACGAATGCCCAACACACCTGTGGAACTTCGGCTTGCAAAGACACGTAGACTTTCAACAGGGAAGCGCACGCTGCGTCCTTCTTTTGAGGAGAGTAAAAGATCTTGGTGATTATGGCAGGCTCGAACGGCAATCAGTTTTTCGCCGTCTTCGAGTTTCATCGCAATCTTTCCATTGGCCCGGACATTCAAGAAGTCATCAATAGAGTTACGACGCACAGTTCCCGAAGAAGTCGCAAACACAATCGACATGTTTTTAAGTTCTTCTTGATCTTTAGGAAGAGGAAGAACAGTTGCAATTGTCTCACCTTGTTCAAACGGTAGGACGTTAATAATAGGCTTTCCTAAAGATTGAGGAGTTCCTTGAGGAAGTTGATAAACTTTCAACATGAAAGCTTTGCCGCCAGAAGAGAAGAAAAGAACAGGGGTATGTGTATCGGCAACGACTACATCTCTGACAAAGTCTTCTTCTCGAGTGGACATTCCAGAACGGCCTCGGCCTCCGCGCTTTTGTGAGCGATAAGTGGAAAGAGGAACACGTTTAATATAGCCATTTTGACTGACAGTGACGACCATATCTTCACATTGAATAAGGTCTTCAATATCAAATTCGCCTGCAGCTTCTTCAATTGTTGTGCGACGTGGTGTGGCAAATTGTTCTTTTACTTCAATAAGTTCTTGGCGCATCAAAGCATAAAGCTTTTCACGGGAGGCAAGGATGGAAAGATATTCTTTTATTTGGTCCACGATTTGTTGAAGTTCATCGGCAATCTTGTCGCGCTCAAGACCTGTTAAACGATGAAGTCTTAAATCTAAGATGGCTCGGGCTTGGGCTTCTGACAAGCGATAAGTCCCATTACTGAAGGTATTTCCAGGTTCGGCTACCAATTCAATTAAAGGGGCCACTGAATCTGCAGGCCACGTCCTGTTCATCATTTGCTCGCGCGCTGTTTGCGGATCTGCAGCCTTCTTGATCAGGGCAATCATTTCATCAATATTGGCAACAGCAATTGCAAGACCAATCAATAAATGAGCCCGTTCACGCGCTTTCTTAAGATCAAATTTAATACGACGAACAATGACATCTTCCCGAAATTCAATAAAAGCCTTAATAACATCTTTAAGGCCCATTTGACGAGGTTGACCTTTATCAAGAGCTAAAGCATTCACGCCAAAAGAAGTTTGTAAAGGTGTATGTCGATAAAGTTGATTGAGAACAACATCTGGGACAGCATCGCGCTTAAGTTCAACGACAACGCGAACACCTTCACGATCTGATTCATCGCGAAGATCGGAAATTCCCTCAATAATCTTTTCTTTTACGACCTCGGCCATGCGTTCAATCATGCGAGCCTTATTCACTTGATAAGGAACTTCAGTGATAATAATCGCAGTGCGGTCTTTACGAATTTCTTCGATTTGAACGCGTCCCCGCATAATCACGGATCCACGTCCTGTATGAGCAGCTTCTCGAATGCCTGCACGGCCTAAGATAACGGCTCCTGTTGGGAAATCGGGCCCCGGAACATACTGAAGAAGTTCATCAACGGTGATGTCAGGATTGTCAATATACGCAAAACAAGCATCGATCACTTCGCCTAAGTTATGAGGAGGGATGTTGGTGGCCATACCGACCGCAATACCGCCTGCACCATTCACCAAAAGATTGGGAAAACGGGAAGGTAAAACACTCGGTTCCGTTGTGCTGCCATCATAGTTAGGCTTGAAGTCGACGGTTTCTTTTTCAATATCTTCAAGTAAGAATTGAGAAACTTTCGCAAGGCGTGCTTCTGTATAACGTTCCGCCGCAGGAGGATCGCCATCCATGGAACCAAAGTTTCCTTGGCCATCAATCAAGGGTAAGCGCATAGAAAAATCTTGGGCTAAACGCGCAAGAGCTTCATAAATGGGCGCATTACCATGAGGGTGGTATTTCATCATCACGTAACCCACAGCACTTGCCGATTTACGGTAGGGGCGATCAGGATTATTTCCGGATTCTTTCATCGCGTAGAGAATGCGTCGGTGGACAGGCTTCAAGCCATCACGCACATCAGGAAGGGCACGGCTTACGATCACGCTCATCGCATAATCGAGATAAGAACGGCGCATTTCCTCTTCAAGTGAAACGGGGGTAATATCTGAGCTTAAGGGACCAGTGGCTTGCGTCAAGACCAACTCCTTTATTCGAGAAAATAGTTAATTATTAAAAAGGGATCTCGTCATCAAGATCAGATTCAGAACTGTGGTTTTGAGAAAAATTCTGGCTTGGTTCATAAGAGAGGCCGCCACCATATGAGGGTTCACTTAAAGAAGAGGATGTTGAGCTTCCCTCTGAGCGACCATCAAGCATGGTGAGTTCGCCTCTAAATTTAGCAAGAACAACCTCTGTGGTGTATTTTTCTTGCCCACTTTGATCAGTCCATTTACGGGTTTGAAGCTGTCCTTCTATGAAAACTTTTGCACCTTTGCGAAGGTACTTTTCACAGACGTCAGTTAAGCGGTCGTTGAACACGACAACGCGATGCCACTCTGTACGGTCTTTCCGTTCACCCGTCGTGCGATCTTTCCATGCTTCAGAAGTTGCAATTGAAAGCTGAACAATCTTTGTACCGTCTTGGGCATGTCGTATTTCGGGATCGCGTCCCAAATTGCCTACAAGAATGACTTTATTTACTGAACCTGCCATAAGAAACCTCATCGATAAATAGTGCTTTTCTTTATAAGACATTCCAGGGACGTTGGCTATCGTAAAATGCAGTTAACGTGAGGGAGACGTGATTTAATGTTGTCTGTCTCTCAATAGTTCTTATTCATAGCGTCCTCGATCCCACAAAATATGCATTAAGGAATGCGGGACATTGTAAAAACTGATTTTGTCATGAGCCTCCATAAAGGCAAGAATTTTGTCTTTATCCCATCCGTACAAATAAATAAGTTGGAGCGCATCAAGAATACGTTGCTTGCAATATCCTTGATATTCATCTTTGCTGACTTTTTGTTTCCCATGAGAAGGTTCAAAAAAGGCTCTGAATTCATTGCCATTCACGGTAATTGCTTTTTTTCCATGGCCTGCTTTACGAACGGAAACTGCAGGAAAAAAGGATTCTAGTAAGTTTATTTCTTGATCGATCTCTGTTTTTTTGACGACTCTTGAGTGGCGTAAATCTTCAAGACGTTCAAGGGCTTCATTCCTTTGTTGATCGCTTTCTGAAAATTTTATGGGGGAGTGGATTGTGGGGCCAGAGGCTGGGACGTTTTCTTGAGGAATTCCTTTTGTTTTGACTTTCTTCTTAGGCTGAATTGATATTTTTGGTGAGTCTTTCTTAGGAGCCGGAGAAGGTGCCAAGTTTTGAGGACTCGAAAGAAGAGAGATAGGGAGGACAGATTCAGATAAAGAGAGCGATTTTATTCTTTGGGGCGAATATTTTTTTGGGGAAACAAGAGGCAATAAGGCCTCATTTTTATGAGGAAGTTCTAAGGAAGAAGAGGGAATAAAATAAGAGTACACGCTATTCATCAAATTCCATCCCATCTGGAGCAAGGCTATATTCAAGCCTGTTTCTCCATGAGTCTTGAGCCCTTGAAAAATGAGGAACTTTAAAGGCGTTGAAAGAGATAAAGGATCAAGGCCTTCTTCTAGCCAAGATAAATAAAGAGAAATTGAATTCACAATTTTACAATAGCTGTCAAGGAGACCCATAAGAGGGATATTATTACGCGTTTCACCAGTGGAATATGTATATCCTATTTCATATAAATCATAGGCAGTGCTTGTGGCAACCATGCCGAGAAGAGAAAGATTTTCGACATCATAGAATTTTACCAGAGTGTAAAGCATATTAAATTTCAAGGCGATGTTTCCAAGATTTCTGGTTTGTTCAAAAATCACGCGCGTAAATTGGATATTCTGATCAATCGATTTTTGAATGTTTTCTGAAAGAATTTTTCCTTCTTTTCTCTTCTTTTTAGGCGACGAGGAAGCTTGTGCTTTTGAAACTTCTGACGCGTACCATTCACCCCCATAGCGAAGCATTTTTGTTGTGCTTGCAACAATCAGAGATAAACCAATCATTCCAGAAATTTGGCTTAAATTGTCATGAGTTATGGCATAAGAGGCGCTATAGATTGCCGTCCCAATGCCTGCATTGAACAATTGTTTTTGCCAATTTCGGGTTTTTTTTGTCAGGGGAGCGTCTTCTCCTCTCATTAAAGAAAGCGTGTGATGACCATATGATTTTAAGGTCGTAAACCAATTTTTTGTCCTGTCTTCTTGGTCTGAGTTGAAAACCGATGCTTTAGCAAGAGGCTGAAATGGGAGCATAGATATTAAAACAAGAATAAGTTTTATTGTTATCTTATCGAAAGAACACAGGACTATTTTTTTATTCATTTTTTTGTTTCCTGTTGAAGGCGTATTGGTTTCATCCTTCAACAAAAAAGTTAAATATTCATAAAACAATCTTGAAATTTTTTCGGTGTGTTCTCAGTGATAGGAGGAAAGTAAATAGAGATTTACTCTCTCAAGAGGGGAATACTTATTCTTATGCTTCGTGATTGCGATCCCACAAAATATGAAGAAGGAAAAGGGGAAAATTATAGAATCGGTTGATATGATGAGTATCCATAAATTCCGTAATTTTGTTCTCATTCCATCCATAGAGGTAGCCAACTTGCAGGGCATCAAGCACACGTGTTTTGCGATATCCTTTATACACATTTGACGATGCCTTATTTTGTTCGTGAGGGGGTTCAAAAAGGATACGAAACCTGTTTCCAGCCTCAAACTCAAGGATAATCGCTCGTTTCCCATGGCCACTATTTTCAAGGTGTGCATTTGAAAGAAATGCAAGAAGGTGATCTATTTCTTGATCAATTTTCGCTTCTTTCACTGTCCTTGATTGACGATATTTTTGAATTCGAGTCAAAGCATCTTGGCGTTGCTTATCGAGTTGTGTGGGGACAGCGGCGGGAGCTTGAGCAAGTAATGAGGGTGCAGCAATTGCAGGCTGTATCCATGGAGTGCCTCTTCGTTTTATTTTATTTTTCTTTGGTGGGAGGGTTTGTTCTTCTTGATTTCCTAGAAGTTGAGGGAGAGAAGAAGATGGTGTCTCACGAGAAGAAGGTATGGATAAAGGTAGAGGATCAGTTGGCAAAAGAAGTTGAGGGAGAGGCGGATGCTTCTTTTGACGTAAAGATGACGGTGCCATCACAGATTTTTCAATGTGGCGCTCGATAATCTGAGGGCTTTGTTTTAAATAGGAATGAAAACTATGAATAGTATTGCGGAAGATCTGAAAAATGTTTCCAACTATTTGAACATCACCATGGATTTGAAGAAGGCGATGAAATGCCCATTCAGAGGGAAAAATTGGCGTACTTTTAGTAAGAATATACTCTGGAGAAACTTGAAAATCTTGGTGATACCATTGCGCTTTTGGTCGATTGCTCCAGTCAGAAAAAAGCTTATGGGCGAGCAGGCTTTCACAATATCCATCAAGAATCCCTAAGATAGGAATATCACGACGTGCTTGTCCTATCGTATGCGTGTATCTTAGCTCATTTAAATTGTAAATAAGACCTCCTAGGAGGCTTGCAAGTAGAGTAGTATTTACGATGTCAATTGAGTCAGTATGATGGAAATGGATGTAAAGCGCGCTTAACTTTAAGGTCGCGTTAATAAGGTTTTGAGATTGTCTTAAAAAGACACCAAATACTCGCTTTTTTTCTTGCATGGTTTGGTCGAGTTTTTGGGACTGTTGCGAGGTAAGTCTTTTCCCTTTACCGGCAGGTGTGTGTTGTGCCTTCGCGACCGATTCACCATACCAGTTAAGACCCTCGCGGACAAAGGTCATAAGACTTGTAGAGATATAATAGGCCCCTATCATACTTAAGGTATGGGGAATCTCTTCGATTTCTGTGAGCGAAGAGGCTGCATAAGAAGCGCCAAGCGCAAGAGCCCCATAGCTGAGGCGTTTAATTTGCCCTTTCCAATAAGAAGTATTTTGTTCAGTTTTTCTGTCTTCCAAAATTTCTTGAGACGAGGCTTTAGCGAGGGAAGAAAAACAAAATGCTAGAACAAAAAGAAAGGGGAGTATTTTTCGCATTGATGGGAAGCCTTAAGTTACAAAAGATTATAAATAATTACCATTTTGACATTTTATCATCAATAAGAAAAAAAACGGAAATTAAAAAGGCCGGTTATTAACCATCTAAATGAATAAACAACCAGCCTTTTTTGAATAATAGTTTGAGTTGATTACTTCGCAACGCCATCTTTAAGGATATGAGAAGCACGAAAGGAAATAGTCTTACGCGGCGTGATCATCACTTCTTTGCCCGTTTTCGGATTGCGTCCAATGCGGTTATTTTTCTGACGTACATTAAAGCTTCCAAATGAGGAAAGCTTAAGTTCGCCCTCTTTTACGAGGCCAACAATCATTTGTTCCAGAATTTGCTCAAGAAGCTCCATGGAGCGATGGCGAGGAAAGCCGACATTCTCAGCAATTGCATCACTAATTTCAGCGCGCGTAAGAGTTTTTTCTGGCATGCTTCTCTTCTCCCAATATAAAAGTTAATAACTCATTGTATCTACATGGTATTATAAGGTCAAATAGAATCTTTAAATTTACCAAATTGAAAGTTTTTAAAGAGAGTCAGAAAAGAATTTTTTAAGGGAAAATTACCTTATTAACTTATTGATTTTAAACATTTTTATTCTAAATTTTTGAGGAGAATTTTCTTGAAAAATGTATCGTTTTGTGATAGTCTATAAGTAGATGGTCAGAGATGATGTTTTCTTCCTTGAAGGCCTTTAAAAAGCCTTCAATCTTCTTCAATAATTCCTCTCCTTCCGTCCTTTAAAATTAAGAGAGTCTAGCAAACTCTTAAGAGTTCTTTTTAACGCTCTTTTTTGAGCGAAT
>JAFKGL010000020.1 GCA_017307065.1 Candidatus Paracaedimonas acanthamoebae | reverse complement strand
ATCATACGCCGTAAATGTCGCTCCGCCGCTCTCCGCCAATACCTTCGTTATCGCTGCCGTCAACGTCGTCTTACCATGGTCAACGTGCCCAATCGTTCCTACGTTGCAATGCGGCTTATTTCGCTCAAACTTCGCCTTACTCATGTTTTTAATCCTTTTCCTTAGCTATTCTTTGCACAAATTTCGTCGGCCACATGCTGAGGCACTTGTTCATAATGATCGAAATGCATTGTGAACTGGGCACGGCCTTGGCTCATTGAACGAAGTGTATTAACATAACCAAAGAGATTTGCCAAGGGCACCATTGCATTAACCACACGTGCATTTCCACGTTGATCCATTCCGCTAATTTGACCACGACGGCTGTTCAAATCTCCGATCACATCTCCCATATACTCTTCTGGCGTGACAACTTCAACCTTCATTACAGGTTCAAGGAGTCTTGGAGTACATTTTTTAATTCCCTCACGGAAAGCTGCACGAGCTGCGATTTCGAACGCAAGAACGCTCGAGTCTACATCATGGTAACCACCGTCTACAAGGGTTGCCTTAAAATCAATCATTGGGAAGCCCGCTAGAACACCTGTATCTAAAGCGGATTGTAATCCCTTCTGAACACCTGGAATATATTCTCTTGGAACAGAACCACCGACAATCTTGCTCTCAAATTGATAACCTGATCCAGGAGCCAACGGCTCAAACTGAATAATGACTCGAGCAAATTGACCCGCACCACCTGATTGCTTTTTGTGCGTGTAATCAACTTCAGCTGGCTTCGTAATTGTCTCGCGATAAGCAACCTGAGGCTGACCTACAACAGTCTCAACCTTAAAATCACGCCTCAAAAGATCAACTTTAATTTCAAGGTGAAGCTCACCCATCCCCTTAATCACCGTTTGACCTGATTCAATATCAGAACTTACTCTGAATGAAGGATCTTCAGAAGCTAAACGAGATAAGGCTAAGCCCATCTTTTCTTGGTCTGCTTTAGACTTTGGCTCAATCGCAATTTCAATCACAGGCTCAGGGAATTCCATGCGCTCAAGAATTACAGCCTTACTTGGATCACTTAATGTTTCACCAGTCGTTGTTTCTTTTAAGCCGCAGAGTGCCACAATATCACCTGCACGCGCTTCTTTAATATCTTCACGACTATTCGCATGCATAAGAAGCATACGTCCAATACGCTCTTTTCTATCTTTAACCGTGTTCAAAACTGTTGAACCGCTCTCAAGAACACCAGAATAAATACGTGTGAAGGTCAAAGAACCAACAAAAGGATCTGTCATAATTTTGAAAGCAAGACCACAGAAAGGCTCATCATCTGAGAACTTACGGACAATTTCCGTTTCACCATCTTGGGAAGTTCCACGAATTTCAACAAGCTCATTAGGTGATGGTAAGAATTCAACAACACCATCAAGTAAAGGTTGAACCCCTTTATTTTTGAAAGCAGAACCACACAATACAGGCACCAATCTTCCGACCAGAGTCCCTTTACGAATACAGCGACGCAATACTTCAACAGAAGGCAATTCACCTCCCAAGTAAGCTTCAAGCGCTTGATCATCAAGCTCGACAGCTTGCTCAACAAGCTTGGCGCGATATTCTTCAGCTTTATCCTTAAGATCAGCTGGAATTTCTTCATAAGCGAATTCAGCACCGAGATTCTCATTCTTCCAGCGAATCGCCTTCATCTCAATAAGATCAACAACACCCACAAAGTCTGCTTCAGATCCAATCGGAAGCTGAATGACTAAAGGATTCGCTCCAAGACGATCAACAATCATATCAACAGTACGATAAAAGTTCGCCCCAATACGATCCATCTTATTCACAAAGCAAATACGAGGGACATTATACTTATCAGCCTGACGCCAAACTGTTTCTGATTGCGGCTCAACACCGGCAACGCTGTCAAAAACAGCAACAGCCCCATCAAGAACACGCAAAGAACGCTCAACTTCAATCGTGAAGTCTACGTGACCTGGTGTATCGATAATATTAATACGGTGATCTTTCCAGAAGCAAGTTGTTGCCGCAGAAGTAATTGTAATACCACGCTCTTGCTCTTGCTCCATCCAGTCCATGGTGGCAGCCCCTTCGTGCACTTCACCAATCTTGTAAGACTTGCCCGTATAATAAAGAATACGCTCAGTTGTTGTTGTCTTACCCGCGTCAATATGCGCCATAATGCCAATATTGCGGTATTTTTCTAAAGGGGTTGTCCTTGCCATTTCTTCTAAATCCTACCTTACCATCTATAATGGGAGAATGCTTTGTTTGCATCTGCCATCTTATGCGTATCTTCTCTTTTCTTAATTGCTGACCCACGATTCTGAGAAGCTTCAAGAAGCTCTGCAGAAAGGCGATCTCTCATTGTTTTTTCAGAGCGAGCACGAGCCGCGGAAGTAATCCAGCGAAGCGCCAAAGCCTGAGAACGTTCACTCCGAACTTCAACAGGAACTTGGTACGTCGCACCACCCACACGGCGTGAGCGGACTTCAACAGCAGGTCGCACATTTGCTACCGCTTCATGAAAAAGCTCAACAGGATCTTTTCCAGTGCGAGCTTGAACTTGAGTAAAAGCTCCATATACAATACCCTCAGCGATAGACTTTTTGCCTTGTCGCATAATTGTATTCATAAATTTAGTAATAATAATGTCCCCAAACTTTGGATCTGGAAGGACTTCACGTTTTTCTGCAGCGCGCCTACGAGCCATTTATTTCTCTCCTACTTTGGACGCTTAGCACCATATTTAGAACGCCCTTGGCGACGCTTTGCAACGCCTTGAGTATCTAAGGTACCACGAATAATATGATAACGAACACCGGGAAGGTCAGGAACACGTCCACCACGAATAAGAACAACTGAGTGCTCTTGTAAGTTGTGCCCTTCACCAGGAATATAGCCTGTGACTTCCATTCCATTGGTCAAACGAATACGAGCAATTTTACGCAACGCAGAGTTTGGTTTTTTTGGTGTGGTTGTCGTCACACGCGTACAAACACCACGCTTTTGCGGGCAAGCTTGCATCGCTGGCACCTTATTGCGCTCTGGAACGGACACGCGTGGTTTACGTATCAATTGGTTAATAGTCGGCATTGAGCCTTTCCTTCCTTCTAATCACACAAAAGTTTTAGAGCTTGATCGTTTAAGAATCAAGCATTTCTTTTAGATATAACAAGCTTTTTGAATGCAGAAGCACTCATTAATAGCCCCATAATCGCGGCATCTTATTCAGCTACCTAAGCGCCGTCAAGTGTAGAATGCGTTGATAGACTATTTTTCTTACGCTTTCAACTTATTCTTTTAGGGTAAGAGAATTTTCTTCTTTATTTTTAAAATTCTCCTCGCTCTTAAGATTTCTCTGCTCCAACTTTATTCCACCCATTTTAGGATCTACTCTACCCACTTTTTCTCACAGGACCTTCCTAAAGATCTTTTTCTTTGCGTGGTGACTTAAGATCTTCTCTGCCCTTTCTCTGCTACCCATGCAATTTTTTAATCACGACAATAAAGAAGCAGTACTAAATCGTTCTTCATGATCTCCTAGATACGCCTGACACACAATGAGAAGGCCTTCTGGCACCTGTTTACACCGTCAGGTTGCCTGAGATCCTCGGCACACGGCCGAGGATGACCGAGCGGGGGGTTGCTATCCTACCGCTCTTCCCAAAACAAATTCTCCGTTATCCACTCCCTTCCATCAGGCAAAGAGAGGGCATTCTCTCAAAAAGAGCGTTGAAAGGCTTATACCTTGTAATAATCTAGGTTTTTTATTCCCTGTCTTATTATTTTTTCTTGAGATGTTTCAGAAACTGAGTAAAGAGTTTATGAAGAGAGGTCTTCTTTTCATAGGAAGGAATCACTTCTGATCATCTATTATTAGACTATCACAACACGATACAAATTTCAAGAAAATTCGTCACATCTATCAAGAATGGCTTCTGTTAAGTGAAAAATATTTCATTTTTTCTAGCATTTCCCATAAAAAAAAGGCCTCTTTACAAGAGGCCTTTTAGATCAAATGTATTTCACCCTTTTCTAGCGGCGATCGCCTAAGAAACGGAGCAAGTGAAGGAAAAGATTGATGAAGTCTAAATAAAGACGAAGAGCGCCCATAATAGACTTTTTCATCATTATTTCACGATCTTCACCTTCGATATATTCACTCTTGATAACTTGCGTGTCATAGGCTGTTAAACCGGTGAAAATTAGGACTCCAATCGCGGAGATCACGAACTCAAAAGCGGAACTTTTTACAAAGAGATTCACAAGACTTGCAAGAATCAGACCAATAAGTCCCATTAAAAGAAAAGAACCAAGTCCAGTAAGGTCTTTTTTCGTTGTATACCCGTAAAGACTCATCGCTCCAAACGTACCTGCGGTTATAAAGAATACCTTAGCAACGCTCGCCCCAGTATAGGCCAAAAATATCCATGACAAGGACAATCCCATCAAACCTGAATAAGCCCAGAAGAGCATTTGAGCTGTTGAGGCTTGAATGGCATGTAAGCGGAAACTTAGGAAAAAGACAAACCCGACAGGAGCCAACATCACGATAAACTGAAGAGGGCTTCCATAAATAGCTTGCAATAAAGCAGGGCTCGAGGCAACAAGTGTTGCAACAAGACCAGTTAATCCAAGTCCCAGGGCCATGTAGTTATAAATGCCCAACATGTAGCTGCGTAAGCCTTGATCTAAGTTTGCGGCACCTGAACGCGATACAGTGCGCATATATTCATTGCTCATTGTTGTCTCCTTCTTTCTTAATGACTAAATTATAACTGATCCTTCAAAAAAGCACAAGAGAACCTCGACTTTACGCCCTCTCTATCGCTTTTCACGTTTTATTTTCTCAAATGTCCATTGAATTATTTCAGAAAAACTCACTGAAGTCGCTTTTTCAAACGCCTTAATAATTCCTTCCAAACCTTCTTCTTTCACAGCCACTTGCTGATGAAAAGAGTGCTGCGCAAGAACAGATCGATTTTGAGAGTTAATAACCTTTGCAGAAACCTTCACAACCACCTTCATTGAGGCATCAGCTTCTTTTACAATTTCAAAATTCGTGATGGTAAATTGCAAACGATAAGGGGCGTAAAATTGTTCTTCAGCACGCCCTACAGCGGTGATTTTCCCAGTTCTTTCATACAATGAAATAAGGGTTTCTTGAAGGAATGAAGGAAGCTTATCACTCCATTCAATACCAGCCACAAACTCAGAAGACGTCACGCCATCTTGACCATGTAAAACAATTTTGACCCGGGCCGAATCTAAACTTTCAAGCATCCTTGGTTTTTCCACGATAAGTGATTCTAAAATAGAATAACTTTCTATTTTGTGGCCCACTATTTTGTGTCTCAATTTAGGTATTAAAACAATCTTCTTAGCTGGAGCGGGCTCTTCCGGTAAGACACTGATGCAACCGGCTAAAAGGCCTACACAAAAGAGCAGTCCTAGAGTTCTCATTCGATTTTATATCCTTTTTGCGGTGATCGATGCAAAAAAGCTCCCGCACTCTCGTTGAAGCCATCTGCAATCTGTTTAATACTATTAACCATTTCTCGAGTCTCTGCCAACAAGTGCGTAAAATCAGAGAGCCCGCTTGTAGTAAAGCCTTCAATTGCGCCTTGATTCCGTGTGATAAGACCTCGAATATCCCGGAAGGTCTCTTGAAACTCTTGTAATGTGGTACTCAATGAAGCACGCCCTTGAGATAATCCGCTCGAGATCTTATGGATGTTCTCTAAAATACCTTGCACATGGGCCCGATTATCTGGACTCAAAACAGCATTCAGATTTTCGGAAAGATGAGAAATATTGGCAAGAATCATCGGCATATTGTTAAAAATCATTTCAATTCTTGAGGGTTGAGAAGGAATAACAGGATAATGCTGTCCTTCTTTAACTTCTAACAAAGGACTTGTTTCCGTACCCCCCTGAATTTGAATATAGGTATACCCCGTTAAGCCTTGAGCTTCGATCGATGCAATCGTATTTTCCCGAATCAACGTTGGATCCTTGATGGTCACCTGGACCCGCACACGATGAATATCTCTCTTATCAACTTTTATTTGCTTCACATTTCCTATTGGAATGCCATGATAGCGAACTTCTTCATTAATTCTTAGGCCTGTTACAGAACCCTCAAAATAGATATCATAAATCTGAAATTTATTGCCAAAATCAAGTTTTGACATCCATAAAACAAACACAACAAGAGCGGTCAGCATGGCGAGGACAAAGCTTCCAACCTTAATGTAATGCGCTTGTGTTTCCATCAGATTAACCTATCTTTCTCTGACATACCTTCTCGAAAATAATCCCGAATCCAAGGATGCGTATGCTTTTCCATTTCACGTACTGTACCTAAAAAAAGTTTATGATCTACTAAAACTGCCACTCGATCACAAATCGCCGTTAAAGTATCAACATCATGCGTGATCATGACAACCGTTAAATTAAGATTTTGCTGAAGCGTTTTCAAGAGATGATCAAATTCTCGCCGCGACAACGGATCCAACCCGGACGTGGGTTCATCGAGAAAAAGAAATTCAGCATCAATGGCCAAGGCTCTCGCAAGAGCAACTCGTTTGATCATCCCGCCAGAAAGCTCAGAAGGATATTTTTGAGCAACTTCAGGGCCTAAGCCGACCATAGCAAGTTTCAACAGAATCAGCTCTTCAGAAATCTCCGCCGGAATCCCTGCAATTTCTTTCATGGGAATACGAATATTTTCTCCCACAGTTAGAGAACTGAAAAGCGCTCCACTTTGGAACAGAACTCCTATTTTTTGTCGAAAATCACCTGTTTTTTTTAAATCTTGAAGCGGTTTTCCAAAAAGCTGGATCGTCCCTTTACGAAAAGGCATAAGCCCTAAGATGGTGCGCAAGAGAATTGTTTTCCCTGCGCCTGAAGCCCCAACAAGCCCAAGAATTTCACCTTGAGACACTTCTAAATTCAAATTCTGATGAATTTTTTGTTTTCCAATGGTGGTTGTTAGATTTTCAATTTTAAGAGCAATCTCAGACATCTTATATTCCTAAAATTGAGAATAGAATGGAGAAAAAAGCATCGAGAACTACAACAAGAAAGATCCCTTGGACCACAGATTTGGTCGTGTGCATTCCAACGCTTTGAGCCCCTCCTTGCACGCGCAAACCTTCAAAACATCCAATAAGCGCAATGAAAAAAGCAAAGACTGGCGCTTTGATGATCCCCGTCCAAAAAGTCCACGGCTTGATTGAAAGCCCTAGATGATGAAGAAAATCCTCAACATTCAAATCAAGCATCACTGACGTCATGAGAGCCCCTCCCATTAACGCCATCATGTCTGCAAAAACAGCCAATAGAGGTAACGCGATAACAAGGGCAAGGATACGAGGCAATACAAGAACTTCTATCGGGCTCAATCCCAAGACAATCATCGCATCAATTTCTTGATTTAATTTCATGAATCCTATTTGCGCCGTGAAAGCGCTGCCTGAGCGCCCCGCGACAACAATCGCTGTGAGTAAGATTCCAATTTCTCGCAACGCGGAAATGGCTAATAGGTCAACCGTAAAAATCTCCGCGCCAAATCGTCTTAATTGATCCGCGCCTTGATAAACCAAGACAATCCCAATCAAAAATGAAATTAAGCCAACAATTGGAACGGCTTTCACACCGTCTTCATACAAAAAATGGAAAAGAGATATACCTCTAAAGCGCCAAGGCTTAAGAATAAAAGTCTTTGAGAGACTACAAATCTCCCCGAAAAAGGATAAAGATTGTAAAAATGTTTTTGAAAGAATAACTGTTTTCTGCCCAAGCTGAGCCAGAAAATTAAGCACGTAAAACAACCGAACAGGCGCTTTTGAAGCCTCTCGTGGAGACGAAATAGGATAGGTTTTAACTTGTTGCAACAGAGCTTTCGTTTGGGATGTAACATTCACAAAATGGAGATGGTCATATCTTTCCAAGAAACGATTCAAAAGCCATGCTCCCGACGTATCAAGCGCTTTCAGATCTTTGCAATCTAAGATGACGTCGGTTGTAATCGGATAATTTTCTGTCTTTAACAAATCGACAAGGTTCTTGAGGTCTTTAGCCTGCCACGATCCTCCAACCTTTAACGTTGTTTTCTGATTTTTTTGACTCACTTCAAATAGGGGTTGAAATGACAATATGCGCCTCTTTTGTAGTAAAGTTTTATTTTATATGCCTTTTTCCTTAACGTAAAGTTAACTAAAAAAAACAAATGAAATGACAACAAAAAGGGGAAGCAAAATTAAACTCACCCAAAAAGTATAAGAAAAGAAATTTGGCATCTCAATTGAATTGGTCTCAGCGATCGATTTCACCATAAAGTTCGGCGCGTTGCCGATATAGGTTAAGGCTCCCATGAAAACAGCTCCGGCAGAAATAGCCATTAAAGTTGAGGAAAGCTCCGTGGTCAACGTTGTCACATCCCCGCCTGCAAGATTAAAAAAGATGAGATAAGTCGGCGCATTATCCAAAAAACTGGACAAAAATCCTGTGAGCCAAAAATAACTGTTATTTAAAGGCTGCCCTTGAGAATCCACCAAAAATTGATAAAGACCTGAAAAGGCCCCTTCTTTCCCGGCTTTGAGCATTGCAAGAACGGGCTCAACCGTAATAAAAATTGCGCCGAATAAAAGAGCGACTTCTTTAAGAGGTTCCCACGTAAATTGGTTCTCAATGCGAGCATTTTGGCGGCAAAATTTTAAAGAAATAAAGGCAAGCCCTAAGAGCCCCAAATCTCTCATCAAATCTCCTTGAGAAAAAGTCATTCCAAAAAGCCTTAGTGATGATTTGAAATAGGTCAATTCACTGAGAAAAAGACAGGAAATAGCAAGTCCTAAGAGCACAACATTATCGTATCCGTGTAAAGAAAATTTAGCTGTCGTTATTTTGCGTAAAGATCGCCCTTCTTGAGCAAGAAGCCTTCGATCAACGACATAAAATATGACAAGCACAGAACTTAAAATAAGCAAGAATGGCTTAAAAAGATGTATGAGAGGCCACAAAAAAGGGACTCCCTTTAAAAAGCCGATTAAAAGAGGAGGATCTCCAATTGGCGATAAAGCGCCGCCAACATTACAAACAAGAATAATGAAAAAGACAACCAAATGCCGCCGAAACTGACGCTCTTTATTCAACGTCAAGAAAGGCTGTATCAAGAGCATCGAAGCCCCAGTGGTTCCTATCAAACTTGCGAACAGAGCGCCAATCCCTAAGATAGATGTATTAAGGATCGGCGTCGAAGAGGCTTGAATATCAAGGCGAATCCCTCCTGCAATGATATAAAGAGCCCCAATCATCATCATAAAGGGCATGTAATGGTGAATAAGTGTCAACCCTAAGCTCTCGACCATCGTCAAAAGTCCAAAATTCTTTCCCAACAAAATCGCTGTTGAAAGCGCCCATATCATCCCCACTTTGCCATAATGATGATGCCAAAAATGGGGCCTTAGTAAAGGCATAAGGGCAATCGATAATAACAGTCCTCCAAAAGGAATAACCCACTCAAGCCCTAGAGTTCCTCCGGCCAAAGAAAGAACCTCTCCTGCCCACCCTTGAGAGGAGGAAAAAAGCAGAACGCCAAAACTCACCTTCAAGCATTTAAAAAGATATTTCATCGCGTGGTCACTCTACTCTTCTTTTATCGGGCGAATATGTGCTTCATACTGAGCTGCTATCGCGACAATTTTAGGATAAACAGGACTTGAAGCGTCAAACAGCAGATGCTTATTCCCCATACGCAAAGCTCCCAAAGCATATCCCCCCAGGTCTCCACAATTAAGCCATTTCTCTTCTGAGTCTTGCAAGAATTGAGGTCCCAAAGAGGCAACCATTCCATCATAAGTTTTAATTTTATTCATTAATCCAATCATTTCACTTATTGTGAACTTCACTATCCAACGCTACACTATCACTCATATTATAGGTGGAGTAAATTATGAAACGCATAGTTCTTGGTTTTTTAGCCATTTTGGGTCTTTTGATTGGTCTCGCCCTCATAATGCCGTTGTTTATTGATGTGAATCAGTACAAGGACGAAATCAAAACGCAAGCAAAAAAAGCCACAGGCAGAGACCTTGAGATTGAAGGTCCTATTGAACTTTCCCTCTTTCCTTCCCCGGCTCTCACCCTTCACCAAGTAAAGCTCGCGAACCCTCCTCAAGCTCAGACATCTCACCTTATCATCTTTGAAAAAGCTTCTGTAAATGCTGCCTTTCTGCCCTTGTTGCACAAAAGAATTCATATTACCAAAGTGACTCTCACAGGCGCTAGAATTGAACTTGAAAAGCTTTCAAATGGAACCATGAATTGGGTATTCTCCTCTCAAGAAACATCTTCATCAAAAGAAATAACGCCTTCTCCTGCCCCCTCTCAAGACGTTTCTTCTTCTCCTTCCTTTGATTTAGGCATCGATCATATTCGTATTGAAGATACTCACGTCACTTATCGAGATGGCCCCCAGAAGACGACAATAAAAAATCTCTCTCTCACAGCAAGCCTTCACTCACTCACAGGGCCTTATAGCGCAGAAGGTGAGCTTGAATTTGACCAACAAATCTTAAAATTTAATCTTAAAGCAGGGCCATTATCAGAGTCTCAACCGATTGAAGCAGACCTTCAAATCGGCGAGCTTCCTCTCAAAATCAACGGCGTTTATACGCAATCTTCTCAAACCTTTAAAGGCAACGTAGAGAATCACCTCACAGCCAAAGCTTTACACCAACTTACGGGAAAAACTGAACTTCCTAAATTCACGAAAGAGGGGATTTCTCTTAAGGCTCTTTTTATAGCAAATCCCGCCCGTGTCATTGTTGAGGATTTGACTCTTAAGGCGGATAAGGCCCTCATAAAGGGAGCCATGACGGTCACCCTAGGCGATGTTCTTCAAGTCAAGGGCCTCCTTAAGAATCTACCAGGTCAAGGCACTCTTGATTTTACTGTTCTTCAAAAAAGAGAGGGGGCCCAAGGCCAATTCAAAGCCACTCTTCAACGTTTTCAGGATTTTCTAACATGGCTCGACATTGAGGCGAAAAGCCTTCCTTCTCATCTTTTAGGAAAATGTTCAGTGTCAACTCACTATGCGCTTCTCAAAGATACGCTCCAACTTCGGGATCTGAGATTGAATCTTCAAGAGGCTGAACTTCAAGGAGACATTGACTATAAACTCAATCAGAAAACACCGTCAATTCAACTCAACCTCAAAACACCAAAAGTCGAAAACTTCATGCCTCGCCTTGCCCCTAAAGCTCAACAACCTTTAGGTTCTGGTCAGCTTCGTGGTTCTCTTCAAGGCGATACTCAAAATCTTATTTTTGATCTTCAAACAACGCTTGGAACCCTCTTATTTTCCCTCAAAGGACAAGCTCAAAATCTTGATAAAAAACCGACCCTGAAGATTGATCTCAATGGTCAAACACCTAATTTAGGGGCCTTCCTTGTCAATCTTGGTTTTGTCTCAAAAAGTACTTACAGAAATGCGTCTCTTAAAGGACAAATCACCGGTGACCTTGAGAATCTTCGCCTCACAACTCAAACGACACTTGATGAGCTTTCGTTAGGAGCCTCAGGGACGCTTCAAAATCTCATGACGCTTCCTGCTTTTAATCTCACCTTTAATATCACGCATCCGAATGTTAGAACTTTCCTAAAGCTCCCCCTTTCAGCGACACCTCAAGGTGCCATTTCCCTCACAGCCCATCTGACAGGTAACAAGGCACAGTTTACGCTTGATGCCTTTAAAGCCACCATAGGAAAGAGCTTTGATCTAACAGGGAAAATTGAGGTGAGCCACCCTAATGAGAAGACGAAAATTGTGGGGTCACTCACGGCGACCTCTCTTGATCTCGATCTTTTGCTCGCGAGGGCTGACCATCAACAACCAATCTCCTCTGAGTCCCAATTTATGCTTGTTGCTTTAAAAGCTGCTAAAGCACCACCTGCTCAACACACCTGGTCAAAAGACCCCCTCAGTTTTGCCTTTTTAAAAGGACTAGAAGCTGATGTTAAAGTGATGATCCATCAATTAAAGCGTAAAGATATTACTCTCACCAATCTAAAAATAACGCCAAAAATCCAGAATGGTATCCTTGATGCCCCTTTAACAGGAAACTTTTCTGGAGGAAATCTTGAAGGGAATTTCCGTGTATCAGCTGACAATACACTCGCCCTCAACCTTGATCTCAAAAATGCAGACCTTGCAAGTTTAGTCCCCCATTACATAGGACAAATTAAACTTGTGGGCGGAAAATTTTCGCTTAATTCAGCTCTCTCGACTCATGGAAAAAGCGTATATGACTTCGTCGCAAATCTGACAGGCCCGATTAACTTAAATGCCCGGGATGGTGTTATTAATGGATTTGATCTTCAAGCGATCAGTCAACGCCTCAAGCAAATTAATAATATCCAAGGTTTACTAGGCTTATTATCAAATTTTATGGCGAAAGGCCAAACGACCTTTCAACGTTTTAATAGCGAGATTCTCTTTAAAAATGGCATGGGAACGATCAAAACAATGCAGTTGATTGCCAATGGAGGCAATGGTCAAGCCACAGGAACCATTAATCTTCCCGGCTACCTTGTGAATGTTGCGGCTGAATTTCGATTGACGGATCACGCTCAATTACCCCCTTTTAAGATGTACCTTACAGGGCCTTTAGATAATCCTCATAGAAACCTGGAAACCCAAGCTTTGCAGAACTATCTTATCCAAAATGTCTTTAAAGGAGTTGTGGATCAACTTTCCAAAGGGACGGGAAAAATTGGAGATGTGTTAGAGAGTATTCTGGGTCAAGATCAAGGGACGCAGCAACCGCAATCCGATTCAGAAAAAGCCTCTCAAAAGCCAGAAAAAGTTGTGAAAGATCTCCTTAAAAAACTTTTTTAAAGTTCTTTAAGAAATAGCGGCTTCAGAGAGATAATAACAAACAAATAAGGTGTAAACCAAAAGGGCGCACAATCCCATCCTCTGACTCAATAAAGCCACTGATTTATAAGGATGAGATTTCATAAGATGATTTGTATAAATAATCATCGAAACAGCTGCGATAATCATTCCAAAAGTGGCCGCTTGAATCGCATCTGCTAACGTAAACGAGGTCGTAAACGGTAAAACTTGATCCAGGATGTACTTATTTCCAATCGCTGTAAATGTTGCCCCCAGAGATAAGCTTGTTCTGGCCCCAATTTCGCGCGGATCTAAAATATAAATCACCGTACAGAGGAAGAAAGCGACCAAAAATCCTATAAAATAGTTAAAAAATAGTCTTATTCCCTCTCTTTTAATATCAATGATAAAAGAAAGACGAGAATATTGGCCTTTTTTCGTCGAAGGGTCTCCAAAATTAGTGTCATACGTTGTTATGGAATCTTTCAAATGAAACCCTAGAATTTTCCACCCCTTAAGCTTAATCTCCGAATGCAACGCACTCTGGTCGTTATCGGGGGTGAAAATAATTTTTTGGATATCGGCATAATCTTCTAAAGCTACCACAAGTTGCTGATGATCAAAGGGAAAATGGCGCATATCCCACTCTTTTGAAACGGTTGCGTAATAACGGATATACGTAAAATACTCATCTTTAAATTTTCCTGTTGTTCCAAATTTTGAATGAAAATCCAGCGCATTAGTAATTTCAACGGTTTTATCGGGGACATAAGCTTTATCTTTTGATCGCCACCAAGCATAAAAACTCACCTTAAAGGTATTATGAGCTAAATCAAAATCATGGAGCATGACAGGATAAACGCCCATCAAAACTTTTTCCTTAGCCGGCTCAACATATAAGGTTTCAGGAGCTTGAGGTGGCTCTTCAGCAGTGCATGCCCCGAGGATTAAAGCCTGTCCCAGTCCCCAAAATACACTTAATTTTTTTAAAAAACTTAACATGATGATAAAATTTCTCATTCTTTTATTAAAAGGGTAATATTTTTTGATTAAGAGTTTCTTAATTTAACCAGACTTATGTTTAAAGATTAAATTTTAAGATTGTACGTAAAGATCTTTTAGAAATTAGATGAATCTAACTTTATCGAATTTTTGACAAACTAAGACTCTATTGCAGGAATTCATAATATGATCCATTCCTTGCAATAGAGTCAAGTTATAAGGCAAAATCAAATAGCTTCAGAAACTTAGCTATCTGGATATATGTTAAGAATAAAATATTGACTTCCGTTTCTACTTAAATCTCTTTCAGATTCTGGTTTTTCAAGAGAAAAATATACGCGCTTTGTTGTTTTATCAGCGTCGTGATGAAATCCTATGTTATTATTACATAAAGCTTGACATGTTTGCTGATGACCTCTCATACCATTAGAGGAAACAACGCACTGACTTCTACCTAATAATTTTATTACATCTCCGGCAGTCTTAGCATAAAAATAAGATTCTCCTGGAGATTTAGGACCATTACCTTCCGCATTTTCAAGATGTTTATTCAATTCACCTCCATGGTAATTTCTGAAAGAAAAATCTGAGGGAGTCGTAAGGAAAGCATTAAAAGCAGCTTGACACTCTTCTGTTGGAGTTACATGGTGCAACTTAGAAGCTTCTGCCATATTTATGAACCCAGAAGCAATGATAGATGAATAAATTGTTATTTTTTTTAAATTTAACATGAACTACTCCTAAAATAAGTTATTTATCAAAATTTTATTATTATTTTATTTCAATATTACTTTTAAAAAGTTTAAATTTTCGTTAATTTTATTAAATTTTTTCTGAATTCCAGATATTATAGAGTATAAACGGTATCCAGCTTGAACTAATTTAATAATAAACTTGATATTTTTTGATAATTGTTTCGAATTTTCTTGAATCTTGTATCTGTTTGTGATAGTCTATAAATAGATGGTCAGAGATGATGTTTTCCTTCCTTGAAGGCCTTTAAAAAGCCTTCAATCTTCTTCAATAATTCCTCTCCTTCCGTCCTTTTAATAAAGAGAGTCTAGCAAACTCTGAAGAGTTCTTTTTAACGCTCTTTTTTGAGCGAATACTCTCTCTTTGCCCACTGAAAGGAAGAGGAACCTCTCAGCGTGCGTGAAAGGCATGGTGAAGGAAGAAAAGGACATGACATAGGCAAAGCAGAACGTAAGCTGAGGAAAGGCTTTATGGCTGACCTCGCAGGAGAAAAATCCGAGGAAAACTTTATAAGGTACCTCAGGACATCAAAACCAAAAAATGAGAGGTTTTAATAAAGCCCCAAAAAATAAACCGTGCCGAAAGCACACAAAAATGAAACAGAGAAATAAATAAAACAGGAGGTAATAATGGAATATAAAAGTATGTATCAAAAAATTAGAGAGAGTCTCATCACTATTTTGATGGGAAAAAATTCAAGCTTCGAAAAACGACAGCAGAAACTTTTCACAACGTCTCAAAGTCGTCCAATAGAATCAGCAGAAGAAGATAAACGACAAGAAAAAAATAATCGATGCATTTATGAAAATCCTATCAGTCAAAAAATGCACTTGAAAGATAAAAAATATTTCTTAAATATAAGGAGTGTAAAGTTCCCTTTCCTAATTTTAAAAGGACCCTTAATGATGAAACAATATTTACTCTTAACCACGGCGTTTCTGAGCCTTGCAAGTCTTTCTTATGCAAGCGATGATCAAGAAGAAAATATAAAGATCTCCTCAAGCTCTTCGCAACGTCAGACAGATGCACAAGCAGAAATTGACGCTATTATCAAAAAATACGCCCCAGTCAATGAGTACTGCACAGCTTTTAATGGTTTACACGACCAAAATAAAGTTACTGTTGGACATTACAGTTATAGCTTTTGGGTTCCTGGCCTATCCTCCCAAGAAGATCAAGAGATAAGAGAAGGATTTAAAAAATCTCTCCCCTCAAGCAAATCGGTTGTTACAAATTTTATGAGAGACCTTAAAGTTCTTGCTTCTGTAGAAGATATAGAACGCGGAACCGTCCTGATTACTTATGAATATACGTCTTCTGGTGTGGATAAACTTACAAGCTGGCTTAAAGGAGCACCACAATTAGATAAATATAGCTTTGTTGTTGAAGCTGATTTAGAGCAAAGCGATAGAACAAGACTGCGGGAATTAAGATCTTTAATAAGCTCGCCACGTTCTTCAAACTTCTCAAGCTTGAATGCTTCTTCGAGTTCTGTCTCACCAGATACAGGGTATAATTCTGAGGAAGAAGTTCAAAAACTTAAAATTGTTATTGCAAAATTAACAGAAGAAAATGCTCAACTCAATCAGAGTGTGACGAATGCGACTTCAGGAGCTACGCCTTCAAGTAGTTTTGCACCACCACCGCCTCCTCCTCCAATGCTTGGTGACATGCCTCCTCCACCGCCACCTCTCGGTTTAGGTTCTGTAAAAAAGACCGCCTCTAAGTCAAAAGTTGTTGTCTTAAGTCAAGAATATCAACCTCTTTATGACAGTTTAAAAACAGAGTCTAAAGAAAAAATATCTTCTTGGAAGCAAAATAGGATTGAATTTTATTTGAAAGTGTTGACAGAAAAAGGGGAAAAAGAAGCCACAACTTTTTCTGAACTTGATGATAATCAAGCCCAGAAAGTTCTTATAATGCCAAAATATCCTCTCCAGCTTGCTTATCTTTCCTTGTCCCCAGAGGAGCGCAAAACAAAAGATGATGAAGATGCGGCAAAAGCTCAGAAGCTTGCTGAGTCCTCAGCAAAACAAGGAGGCATGTTTGCTGAACTCCTCGCAAGAAAGAAAACTCCTATTGCTCCCCTTGAAATAGAAGAAGGTAAAAGAGAAGAAGCGAAGACCGTTGATGCATCAATTCCTTCTTTTGCTCAAGTTCTCAAGCTTGAGATATCTGATAAAGAACAGTTGGCTTTTGAAAATGCGCAAAAGCTTTGGTCTGGTGTCAGTCCTACTCGTAAAGTCCAACTTTTGGCCCGCTTCCCTAATGATATTATTTTAAAAGGTATCCTTCTTAAAACAATATCAGGTGAAATTGTAACCCTTGATAGCCATAAGGAAAAACAATATACCGCACCAACAATCCTTAAGGCTGGTTTAAGTTTATTAGGGCAACAAAAGGAAACGTCTCAAGAACAACACTTTACCGCAGAAGGCATCCGTGATCTTGCCGTGTATGCACTTCTCACTGCCAAGGCGATTGGAATCAATGCAGCCCAAATCAAACCGGTGATTGAAGCCTTACGCGCCCAAACCTTTTAAGTCTTTGAGGCCTCAGAAAAACCTGGGGCCTTTTTTCTTAGCGGGCTCATTTCCTGATAAGCGTTATTTTTCGGGATGCATTTCCATACGACTCAGAAAAAACGTCGCAAAAATAATAACAAAAGCCCCCATAAGGGACCATTGATCAAGGCTCTCCTGAAAAAATAGAGTTCCGACAACAATCGCAAAGAGAAGACGCGTATATTCAAATGGCGCTAAAAAGGACGGTTTTCCAAGCTGCAGGGCTTTAATATAAAAAAACTGCGATAAGATGCCGGCAAGTCCAACACAAGCGAGGATCAAAATCTCTCTTATGTCAGGGGTTTGCCAGACCCATAGGACAGCAAAAGACGATAAAAGAAACGTGGCAATATTGGTATAAAATAGGATTGTAACCGTTGATTCTGTTGAAGAAAGTCTCTTAGCGACAATAATAGCCCCGCTTGCAACAGCATTCGCCAAAAGAGCAACGTACATAGCGTTGTCAAGATGCAAGGAAAAGGGGCGCAGAATAATGAGAACCCCAAGATATCCTGCAAAAATTACCATCCATTTTTTATAGGATATATGCTCCTTAAAAAACAAAAAGGAGAATATTGTCGTAAATAAAGGACTTGTAAATCCAATGGCCGAGGCCGTTGCTAAAGGTAAATGACGATAAGCATAATAAGTACAAAACATTCCTGTGCACGTTAAAATAACGCGAATGCCATGAAGAAAAGGCCTTTTTGTTCGTAAGTTGCTTATTCCTCCTTTTACGACAAAAGGCGAAAAGAAGAGGAAACCAAAAAAACACCTTAAGAAAAGAATCATAAGGCTGTGAATTTCCCCATGAACAATTTTAACAAAAGACATGGCCGTTGTGAAACTCAAGGCCCAAAGAATCATCAGACAGATGCTGAGGGCAACTTTAGAGGAATCACGTTGCGGATTTAATAAATAAGTAAACTTTGTAAAAAACGACATTAAAAACATTCCTTTAAAAAAGCCTGTGCTCTTGTATCTCTTTAAAAAATCATTCTCAAAAAGAAGTTGAACTTGAGAGGATCACACCATCTTTATGAGCTCTTTTAAGATGTCTTCACATCCCTTTACCCGCTCTTGAGCTTCTTTCCACGCACGCAAAAAAACCAGTTTATGATCAGGTCTCAACTTAACTGTACCACCTTGGGTGTGAATAAATTGAATCAGCGCCACAGGATTTGAGAACGTGTTATTATAAAAGGTAAAAATAGCTCCCTTTTCTCCTGTTTCGATCTTTTCAACGCCAACGTGTCGACATAATTGCTTTAATCTAAGCACGTTTAAGAGGTTCTTAACTTCCTGCGGTAAAGCCCCAAATCGGTCGAGCAACTCGAGCGTAAAGGCTTCTATTTCGTCTTCATTTTCAAGATGGGAAAGACGACGATAGAGATTCAGGCGCGTTGCAAGATCTACAACATAGTCCTCAGGAATCAAAATGGGAAGCCCCAGATGAATTTGAGGAGTCCACACAGCTGCGGTTTGCGGCACCGTCTCTGACGACTTATGCCGGACAGTATCAACAGCATCTTGTAACATTTGTTGGTAAAGTTCCACACCGACTTCGCGAATATGACCCGATTGCTGCTGCCCTAAAAGATTTCCTGCCCCGCGAATATCCATATCGTGACTCGCCAGCTGAAATCCTGCGCCCAACGTATCGAGTGTCTGCATAACTTCCAAACGCTTCTGAGCAGTTGAGGTAATGACATCAGGGATCGTTAAATAAGCATACCCTCGTGTTTTCGAGCGCCCGACACGACCTCGTAATTGATATAATTGCGCTAACCCAAAAAGATCCGATCGATGGATAATAATCGTATTAACTGCCGGGATATCCAGACCTGATTCAATAATATTGGTTGAAAGAAGAATTGAATAATGACGATCATAAAAATCGTTCATTATCTTTTCCAAAATGGTTGGCGCTAGCTGTCCATGCGCCACAGCGACTTTAGCCTCCGGCATCAAAGCTCTTAATTTTTCCTGAATACTCTCAAGATCTTCAATACGGGGACAAACATAGAAAACTTGACCGCCACGATTGAACTCGCGCGTTAAGGCCTCGCGCATCACAATCTCATCAAACGGCATCACAAAAGTTCTGACCGCAAGACGATCTACGGGCGGCGTTGCAATAATACTCATATCCCTCACGCCACTTAACGACATCTGAAGTGTGCGCGGGATTGGCGTGGCTGTCAGCGTTAGAACGTGAACATCTTTCTGAAGATCTTTGAGTTTTTCTTTTTGTTTCACGCCAAAGTGCTGCTCTTCATCCACGATCACGAGCCCCAAATTTTTAAAGTGTGTTGATTGTGCAAAAATAGCATGGGTTCCCACGACCACATCAACGTGCCCCTTTTCTAACCCTTCTTTGATGCCTGCCGCTTCCTTTGTTGGAACGAGGCGTGATAACTGAGCCACCTTAAGCCCAAATCCCTCAAAACGCTTTTGGAAATTTTGGTAATGTTGGCGACATAACAACGTTGTCGGTGCAATAATTGCGACTTGCTTCCCTGAAGAAGCGACGACAAAGGCGGCCCGTAAAGCTATTTCTGTTTTTCCAAACCCCACATCTCCACAGATCAAGCGATCCATCGGCTTCCCAGATTCAAGATCTTGAAGAACTTCGGAAATTGCCCGCTCTTGATCTTCTGTTTCATTATACGGAAAACGGGCGGAAAACTCGTTATATAACCCTTCTGAAGGTTGAAAAATTTCACCCACCCGTAAAGCTCGCTCAGCGGCCAGAGCAATAAGATGTTCTGCGATATCCTCGAGTCTATTCTTCACACGCGCTTTTCGGTGTTGCCACGCAGAACTACCAAGCTTATCAAGCGTTACGATACTATCTTCGCCCCCATAGCGAGACAGAATCTCTAAATTCTCAACTGGAACAAAAAGCTTATCTCCTCCTTCATATATGAGACTTACACAGTCATGAGGAAGTTGATCAACTTGAAGTGTTTTGAGTCCTTGAAAACGGCCAATCCCATGCTCCTGATGCACAACATAATCCCCTTCATTAAGGGCTGCTGCTTCTCCAATAAAAAGATCCGAACGTCGTTTTCTCTTAACAGGCTGGCTTTGGCGTTCTCCAAAAATATCTTGTTCCGTGATTAATACAAAATCTTTGAACTCAATTCCTTGCTCTAAAGGAATCAGAGAAATTCCAATGATTGAAGCTGGCAACGTGATGAAATCATCCCATGTTTCCACTAAATTTGCTTGGCAACCATGATCTTGTAATAATCCTTGAAGCCTTAAACGAGAGCCTGAAGTCATACAGCCAAGAAGAACTTTCTTGTGAGATTTTATATAATTTTCGCCTCGTTCTTTAAGAGCCTCGAGAAGATTCACATTCGGCTGAGCTCTAACAGCACTAAAGTCCGGCACCTTACGCCCTTCTATTTGAGGGCTTCCTTCTTTTAAAAAAGGAGAAAAATGCACGACTTTTTTGGTCTCAATAGTCTTTTCTATTTCTTCAAGAGAGAGGTACAATAACTCTGTCGAAAGAGGATAATAAGGGGCCTTATTATCTGCCTTGATAGTCACGAATTCTTTTCTTGCTTGGTAATTTTCTTCAATGAGCTCAAGTTGAGCTTTTGCCGTGTCAAGAGCTTTGGCATCAAAGACTAAAGTCGCCTCAGGAACATAATCTAAAAGGGTTGCAAGCTGAGAGTAAAATAAAGGCAGCCAATGCTCCATCCCTGCATAACTTTGTCCCGCGCTAATCGCTTGATAAAGAGGATCTTTCTCGCCTGTATGCCCAAACGCTTTCCGATAGGACGTGCGAAATACTTCAATAGATTTCTCATCTAATAAAACTTCACTACAGGGGGATAAATTAATTTCTTGAATATTCTCTAAACTTCGCTGAGAGAGCGGATCAAATATTTTAATGCTATCAATTTCATCCCCAAAAAGATCTAATCGATAAGGCTGCTCAGAACTGGAAGGAAAGAGATCAATAATCCCGCCGCGAATCGCATATTCAGAAGGCTCTCGAACCGTTGAAACACGCATAAAACCATATTTATGGCAGTAATTTTCAAAAGTCTTAAGATTAAAAGAGGTGCCAATTTTTAACTGAAGATCCGCATCTTTAAAGATCTCTTGAGGTGCCACGCGCTGAAGGAAAGCTTGAATTGTTGTAATAACGAGTGTTGGTTTATCAAGTGCCCTATTAAGCTTAAGCAGCGTGGTCACACGCTCACCAATAATATCTCGCTTCGGAGACATCCTGTCGTAAGGCAAACAATCCCACGGTGGAAATATTAAGATATCAACCTCAGGACACAAAAATCTAAGCGTTGCATCAAGTTCATGAAGAGACGTTTCATGATGACAAATATAGAGCAAAGGTGTATTCGGCTCTTGCGCAAGCATTTCCTTTAACAGAAAAGATTCTGCCCCTTCTGGCACGCCTCCTAAAGTTATATGAGTAGAATTTCTCAGTAAGTGATCGATGTTTAATATCTGCATTCTAAGTGACTTTAATTCATGAATTATTTTAACTGATCTCTGCGCTTATAACCTGATTTTTTATTTATTTCATAATTTTATCTTATGGTTGAAATATTCCGCCACAAGAGATGAATCAACGTCGTCAATTGTCGCTGGAGACCACGCAGGTTTTTGATCCTTATCAATTAACAAAGCGCGAATGCCCTCAAAGAAATCATGATTTTTTATGAAAACTTGGCTGAGCTGAAATTCAGTTTCAAGCGCCTCTTTTAAACTTATTCCCTGATTTCTCTTTAAAAGTTCAAATGTGACCTTCAAACTTGTGGGAGAGCGCATTTTTAAAGTTTGGAGACATTCTTGAGAAAAGGAAGAAGGATCACTCTCTAAAGCTTGAAAAACTCCTTCTAACGTCGAGTGATGGAATAAAGTATCAATCTGAGCCTGCTGAATCTTCAAAGAAGCTTCGGGAAGGTTTTCGGCATACGTCTCGAGGATATTATCAATATTTTTGCGTTGCAACGCATCACTCTCACATAAAGCTTCAATGACCTGAGCATGTTTCTCTTGAGGCACAAAATGCGTTGCTAATCCGGCATAAAGACTGTCACTCGCACCAATACTATTGCCGGTAAGCCCAAGATACATCCCCAAAGCACCCGGCGCTTTATTAAGAAAATAACTAGCCCCAACATCGGGGAAATAACCTATTTTCGTCTCAGGCATGGCAAGTTGCGCATTCTGAGCGATAATTCGATACGAACCATGAACGGAAAGTCCTAATCCGCCTCCCATGGCAAATCCATGAATAAAACTGAGATACGGCTTTGGAAATCGGGCTATCTCTAAATTAAGCGTATATTCCTTGCGAAAAAGCTCATCATGAAAACGGGAATCATGACGTTGTTGCGCTTCGTAAACAGACCTCAGATCTCCTCCAGCACAAAAAGCACGCTCTCCTTGCCCTTGAACAATGATCGCATGAACATCCGGATCATGACGCCATTCTTTTAAAATCTCATGCAACGCTGTAATCATAGAAAGATTCAATGCATTTAAGCTTTGGGGTCGCTCAAGCGTAATAAAACCAAGATGATGCACTACTTTGAAGGAGATATCCATGTATCTGACACCTGTCATAATTATGTTGCGTTAATTTATAATGTTTTAAGAGAATACAAAAGTTTTTCTTCGAAAAATATTTGTATGAGGAATCAGACAAATGTTAAGGGTAAATGATTACTATGTTAATTTAAGATTTTTAACTAACAAAAGAGAATTCTATGAAGACCTCTTCTTCCCTTCGTGTTCAAGACATCATGGATGTTCTTCAAGAAATTATTGATCCTCATTCAGGAAAAAATATTGTTTCTTTGGATTGGGTTTCTGGTCTTAACATTGATCAAAATAATCTGACAATCTCCGTTAATATCCCTCCAGAAAAAGCGCATGACTATGAGCCATTACGTCAAGAGATTGAGCATAAAGTTAAACACTTATCTCACGTTAACAAAATAATGGTCGTGCTCACATCTCATAAGGAAAACTCACAAGAAAGTATGAAAACTAATCCAAAATTCCGGGGTAAATATGACCTTCCAACCGTTAAACATATTATCGCCGTTTCTTCCTGTAAAGGAGGCGTTGGAAAATCAACAACCGCTGTTAATTTAGCTTGTACCTTTTCTCAACAGGGATTGAAAGTTGGCATCGTTGACGCCGATGTTTATGGCCCTTCATTACCGCGCATGATGAATTTAAAAGGGAAACCACACATTGATGAAAATAAAAAAATTACACCACACGTTCAGTATGGAATTCAATGTGCCTCGATTGGTTTATTTATCAATGAGGATGAACCTCTTATTTGGCGCGGCCTTATGGTACAGACCACAATTCAGCAACTTTTTAAAGATGTCCATTGGCAGGATTTAGACGTGCTTATCGTTGACCTTCCACCCGGCACAGGCGATGCTCAACTCACAATGATTCAAAAAGTACCTTTATCGGGCGCAGTCATCGTAACGACGCCTCAAGATATCGCCTTAACAGAAGCACGAAAAACCATCAGTATGTTTAAAAGGCTTGAAATTCCTGTACTTGGGATTATTGAGAATATGAGCGTTTTTGAATGTCCTCATTGTGGGGAAGCTTCTCCTCTTTTTCACCCAGGAAATACGTCTCAAGAAGCAAACCAAAAAGATATTCCTTTTTTGGGGCAAATCCCCTTTGTTTATGAATTGAGCCAAGCTTGCGATACAGGGGAGCCTTTTATTTTGAAACATCCAGATCATCATATTTCAAAAATATTCCAAAATATTTCCCATAAAATTCTACCAAAATTAATATAAAAAAATATTATTAATCAATTAAATTAAAATAAAATTCCTTAATAATATTTTAATATTACTCAGATATATTAATGATGTTACTTCAATTACCCTATCAAATTAAAGGATATTAATATGAAAAAGCATATAATCATATCGACAATCATTTTTACGGCATTTCACTCAATACATGTGAATGCGAGCGAACAAGAGAGTAAAGCTTACCAAGAAAAATTAGAAGCATGCCGCAAATATGCGGTCACTAACACGCAAAAAGTTGCGAGTTTAGAATGTCAACGACTTTTAGGAAAAGAACGATCTATTCAAGCCGTGAGGAATCACCAACAAGTTAAAATTGGACCAACCAAGAATCCTCAACACATGACACCAGAAGATTTTAAGAAATAAGCTTCTAAGGATAAGGTTATGCTTTAGAATTAAGACAGAAGCATAACCTCTCCAAAACAAATATAAGAAATTTTAAACCCTTCTCAACAACCCCTTCCCTTTGGGCGATAAATTGCTTACTATATGGCGACTATAATAGTGGTTAAATAGATATATGTACGTAAATTCTTCTCTTCTTCAAACGATCCTTTTCTATGTTGTGACAACACTCGCTTGGGGGTCAACTTGGTATGCTATCAAATTTCAGTTTGGGAATGTTGCTCCGGCCCTTTCGATTGGATATCGATTCGCAATCGCGTCTTTGATCCTTTTTGGGTGGTGTTTTCTTAAGGACGTTAACCTCAGGTTTTCTAAGAAAAGTCATCTTCTCTTCCTGCTTCAAGGAATTTTTCTTTTTTGTCTCAACTATTTTTTTGCTTATGAAGCTGCAATTTACATCTCAAGCGGTATTAATGCCGTTATCTTTTCAATTGTTTTGATATTTAATATGCTGAACTCATTCTTATTTTATCGCCTTCCTATCAATTCCAAATTTATTAGTGGGGCTCTATTAGGAATTATCGGAATATGTTTTATTTTCTGGCCTCAAATTAATGCTCTCAATCTCTCTAATGATAGCTTAAGAGGAATGCTCTTCAGTTTATTCGGAGCCGCCTCAGCTTCATGGGGAACCATGATCTCCATGCGCAATCAGAAGCACCATCTTCCCGTTATGCAAACGAACGCCTATGCTATGGGATACGGCGCTCTTTTAACTCTTTTACTAGCCTTTATTGAAGGACATTCATTGACGTTTGATTGGACTTTTCCCTACGTTCTAAGTCTCTTGTATTTAAGCATCGTAGGATCAGTTATTGCTTTTGGATGCTATCTCACTCTCGTAGGCCAGATTGGACCTGTCAAAGCGTCTTACATTATGCTCATCACCCCCATTGTTGCCCTTATCATCTCAACTTTTTTGGAACAATTCCAATGGGAACAACACGTTATCTGGGGTGTTGGACTTATCAGCCTCGGTAATCTCATTATTCTTGGAAAAAAAATGCCCTCATTAAAAAAGGTTAGGTAATTCTAAGTCCCTTTAAATTTTGCACTTCAACAAAACTGAACTTACAAATTACCTAAAGCCATATTTCTTTTAGTTCTTAAGAGTTAACTCTTCTAACTCTTTTAACATTAATCTTTTATGATGGTAAGCCTGACCAGCTTTGGCCATATACTCAAGGATAGCAAGATGTTTTTCAGGCACCATGTCTTCAGAATCTGCTCTTGTATAAGCTTCAGGATGCCATTGTATTCCTAAGAACGGGGCTCCATGCATATTTTCAAAAGCCTCAATTGTTCCCTCTTCAGGTGACATCTGCTCCCCTTGCCGAGTGTTAGGGGCTATTTTGTTATCCGCAACAGAAATTGCTGATATCTTTGCTAAAGTTGGGATTTTTTTAGACGACGGCGCTTTCCAATGAAGACTATTCACACTTGGCCTCTCGTCCACGGCCGTGCCCATAATCGATCTCAATAAAGTGTCTTTGTGCACTTTTACCCGATGAATTTGCTTATTGTATCCTACCTCACCGGTCGTTTCTGAGATCCGTATCATCCCTCCGCCATAACAATGATCTTCCACTTCTTCAAGCTTTCCTCCCAGAGATTCCCAAAGTCTCCACGATCCTGCACAAATCGCCAAAATAGGTTGCCCTCTAAGAAAAGCTTGTTTGAGGAGATTTTCTTCATGTTCTTTGCGAAAAGAATCAAACTCGTTAACCCGGGCCCTTCCTGGAATAAATAAAAGACCTCCTTCAAAAGCATTATTAATTGTCTCTGGAATTATTTGCCCATTATGCTTATTTCCATACGTTAGACTATAAGTTACGGTCCGTTGGTATTCTGTTAGCTTCTTTGTACGCATATTCTCATGGGCAGAAATCTGAGTTGGATACTTCGTTATTCTTTGGACTGTATAATGATCATAGAGCGCGCCTTTGCCATCTCCTTCTTCTCTAAATGCAATCACTATAGGTGCTTTTTTGGCTTTATCTTCCTGATTGATTTTCTTTTTTTGAGCCAAGATCTCACTTGGCTTATTAAAAGGCATAACAGAGAGAGTTGAGTTTACTTTAACCGGCATTTGAGCTAGGGCAGAGCTTAATTTTTTTTGAGAAGCTCCCTCTTTAGTTTGAAGCGGCACTTGGGGAATATGTTTTTCCCCCTCCTCTTTAAAGATGAGCTTTTTCACTGGAAAATTAGCCTTCTTTTTTATCTGCTTAGTAGCCTGTAATTTTTGGGGAGTAATAAGTTTCTGATATGTCTTAGGCAACTTTGACTTGAATTTCTCTAAAAGCTTCGGAGATGTTTCAACTTTTTTATTTAAAAACCGTGAAATAGTTGCTTCAGATATGTCCAATTTTTCTGCAAAATAAGATTGTTTCTTCCCTTTTTGATTCTCTGCCAACATATAATCTCGAATAAGATTATAATCATTTGCATAAGTTTTTGATAAATTTAATAAAAATAAAACAGTTAAAATTGCTAAGTAAAATTTTTTCATACTGACCTCTTCGTTAGAAATAAACGGGTTTCAGCTGTATAAAAAAATAATCCTTTAATCTATGAGCAAAATCTTCCTAAGTGGTCTACTTAGGTAAGTTTTACTTATTTTGAGAAAACTTAAGAAAGCTTCCTTTATTTATGATTTTTCTTGAAGTATTTTAAGAATTTCAGGAGGAATCGATTGGTTATCTCCATGTCCCACTCCAACAAAGAAAATTGAGGCTTCATTCGATGTCTTTATTTCTAGAAATTCCTCCACTTTTGAATCATAGAAAGCACCTGTCAGCCAAGTTTGAAGCCCTAATGCTGTGGCGGTAAGTAATATCGTTTGAGACGCATGTCCTATATCTAATAAAGCAACTCTATAAGCTCTTGAATGAGGATATTTCCACCAAATTTTATCGAATCGAGAAGTTAAGAAAATTCCAAAAGCAAGGCCTTTTGCAAAGAATTGCCCCAACAATAATTCAATCACTTCTTTCTCAAATTCCCCATTTTTAATCACTGTTAGAGAATGTTGCTCGGCATCATAATGATAAACGCCAGGTTTTATTCCCTCCACATTGAAAATAACAACATATGCTTCTTCAGGATGGATACCTCCCCCGGAAGGAAAGGCTTTACGAACGCCAAGGACCATTAAATTATTGTCCTCTAAATCCTGCCATTTATCATGTAGGGGCCCTAAACTGACATAAAGTAATGTTGAGAGATACTCAAGGGACACAGGCTCTCCATTGAAGGATCTGCATGTTTTTCTGGCTTTTACAACTTCTAAAAAATTTTGATTTTTGAGGAGTTCAAGGTCAGGATTTGGAAGCTTTAACTTCTCTCCCTCTCGTTTGGTGTGAAATTCCGGTGCCTCTTGAGAGATTCCTTGGCAGTATTCAAGATATTCCTTAGACCATTGTTGAGGATCGAGTTCCCCTAAATTGGTTGCAATATCCCGCGTTCCTATATGATAAATCTGGGCAAGAACATCCCAACCCCATTCTTCTTGTGGAGATTGTTGTGTGCATAACAAAGCGCCTTCAGCAAGCTCACTATCAAGAGAAATTGTCTCTAATTCTTCCTCTTTTGAACGATCCACAAGTCGGTCAAAATATAATTTTTCTAAAGCAAATTGTTGATGGTTTTTATAATCCCAAGCTATAATTTCGCCATCTTTGAGAAAGAAAAAAATATGCGGATTAACAAACATCTAAAAGATCCCTCACACTTGATAAATTAAAACACTTTCAGTTTACATTATTCAAATATATATTTGTACTCTTGATTTTTAAATCTAAAGCCGCCTATAGAAGAAAAATATTTAAGTAAGGAAAATAGTGTGTCACGAAAGCTTTTTGGAACAGATGGTGTACGAGGAACCGCAAATACAGACCCGATGACACCTGAGACAATCATGCGACTAGCTATTGCAGCAGGGCGATATTTCAAAAAGGGTGCCACTCATCCAAAAGTCGTTATTGGAAAAGACACTCGACTTTCAGGATATATGGTTGAGCCTGCATTGACCTCTGGTTTTATTGCAGTTGGGATGGATGTAACCCTTGTAGGCCCCATTCCAACACCCGCTATTTCGATGCTCGTTCGTTCCTTTCGAGCTGACCTTGGTGTTGTCATCTCAGCATCTCATAATCCATATCAGGATAATGGAATCAAATTATTTGATCGCGAAGGCTATAAACTTAGTGATACTGTAGAGAAACAAATTGAAGCACGGGTTTTTTCTAAGTCTCTTGAAGGTCTCGTTAAACCTGCAGATTTAGGACGAGCAAAACGCCTCGAAGACGCAACTGGCCGATATATCGAATTTGTTAAAAATACTTTTCCAAAGAATAGACGGCTTGACGGCCTTCGGATTGTCATTGATTGCGCTCATGGTGCGGCTTATAAGGTCGCCCCAACGGTTTTATGGGAACTGGGTGCAGAAATTATCCCTATTGGTGTTTATCCAGATGGAATAAATATCAATAAAGATGTGGGTGCAACTTCCGTAGAAGCTGCAAGACAAGCTGTCCTTGAATACAGAGCCGATTTAGGAATTGCCCTAGATGGCGATGCGGATCGCGTTGTCATGATTGATGAAAAAGGAGGCGTTGTTGATGGCGATCAACTTCTAGCTCTCATTGCAAACACTTGGAATACTGAAGGTCTTTTGAAAGGTGGAGCCGTTGTTGGCACCGTGATGACTAACTTAGGATTCGAATGGTTTTTCAAGAACAAAGGAATAGAATTAATTCGCACGCCCGTTGGCGACCGTTATGTCTCTGAGTCTATGCGAGCAAAATCATGTAATGTCGGCGGTGAACAATCTGGCCATATTATTTTAAGTGATTATGCCCGCACGGGAGACGGCCTTGTGGCAGCTCTTCAAGCTCTTTCCATGATTATTTCTTCAAATAAGCCTGCCAGTGAAATTTTGCGCGTATTTGAACCTGTGCCACAACTCTTAAAAAGCTTTAAACTTAATAATTCTTCTCTTTTAGAAGATGACAAAATTATAGAAGCAATTAATAATGCAGAAACAAAACTCGGGACGACTGGGCGGCTTTTGGTTCGAAAATCAGGCACTGAGTCACTTGTTCGTTTGATGGCCCAAGGTGACAACGAACAAATGCTCCATGAAGTTATTGATGATCTCTCAGAAGCTATTTATCAAAAAGATGCCAATAAAAAGAATACATAATCTCTAATTCTCTTTGGCGGTTTTTTGCACTCAAATCGTCCAACATGAATGTTTAACTGCAGATCATCTGCACAATACCCTTGACATCTTCAGCCGCAGGGGCTGTCGGATAGCGGGTGAGAATGGGTGTTTGGGCACAGATGGTATTCCTCACTTCAGGATCTCGCCTGATGATACCCAACAGATGAGGCGTCATCTTGAGAAATTTCTCACATACTTGTTGGATAGTTTCATAGGTTCGTTTTCCCGCATCCACGGTTTCTGCTTGATTAATGATAACATTCATTGGAAGCATCGGACGACGCCCATACATCACCTTTATAAAGGCGTATCCATCCATTAAAGACGTTGGTTCATCGGTGATAACAACAATGCATTGTCCTGCAATTTGCATGAGATTTTGAATTGTTGTCCCCACACCTGCCCCTAAATCCACCAGAATGACATCGTAAAGTGCTGATAATTTCTTTAATTGTTCTTTTAAATATATTAAGCTTTGAGCAGGAAGCGTTGCCAATGTACCACTTCCTGAACGTCCTGCAATCACATCAAACCCCCCTTGAGGATAAGGCACAATTACATTTTTAAGCTCTATATAATTCATAAGACTCGTGGTCAGGTCTTTCTCTGCCGTTAAACCCAATTGGATATCAATATTAGCAAGCCCCAGATCACCATCGCACAAAAGTATCTTTTTACCTTGTTGTGCGAGAGCTTGAGAAAAAGTAACTGAAAACCAGGTTTTTCCTACACCACCTTTTCCTGAAGCAATAAAGTAAATATTCTCCGCTGCCTCTAGCTGATCTAATTTAGGATTTTTAAAGTCCATTTTTAACATATTCACCCTCTTAGCTCCTTTACCATTTCTTCTAAAGCGAAATGTGGGATTGCCTTGCTGTCTTGAAACTTTCTTAAAAGCTCTGCAAGTAACTTAGAATCTCCCGCGTCTAAACGTGATCCTAACTCTGGGCCTGCACTCACTTGAGCTAAAGAGAATTGACCTTCATAAAGAGCTGTGACTAAAGCACCATACCGATGAGTGGTATCCGCTCTTGTTAAGATAACTCTTTTTACTCCTAAACCTTTATATAAGCCTAAATAATCACTGATTTCCCATGAATCAAGCCCTGCAGGAAACGTCAGAACAGCTTCTCCATTTAAGCAATCTACAACTTCCTCTAAAAATTGAACTTCATCTCGCCGAAAAGGGTTAATGCCTGGGGTGTCTACAAGAATATAAGTATTAATTGGAGACTCATTTAATATTTTTTTAAATTCCTTAATATTTTCAACGGGATGAAGAGGAAGTCCAATTGCTTTCATATAAACTTCGAGTTGCGTAATAGCACCTGCTTTTAAACAATCAAGAGTAATCACAAAAGGCTCAAATCCCGCCATCACATACTCTGAAGCAAGCTTTGCAATTGTTACACTCTTACCTGCCCCAGAAGGCCCTAGAAGAGCTAAACGCGCGGGAGGTAAGAATTTTCCTTGAGAATTAATGATTGGCTTAAACCTAAAAATTGTTTTAAGCATTCCTTCAAAATTTTTATCTGACGTATCTTCTTGAGAAGACGAAAGAGACCACACAAGCCTTTCCTGAATGACCGTCGGGACCCGATGATGTTCTAGAATACGACAAAAATCATTTAAAAAGCTCAAAGGCTCATTAACAGCAACTTCATTAAAATTTAAGTCATCCTTATGCTCTAAAGCGGCCGTTACAGAAACTTCATTTTTCCCTTCAAGCGTCGATAAAATAACAGCTTCAGGGCCAAATTCTTTTTTTATTTCCTGCAGAGCCTCAGTCATTGTTGAGGCTCTGAATGTTTTAAGGCGCATTCTTTTGCTCCCCTCTTGATTTACTTTCTTTTTATTAACCTCCATCGAGATAAACTCTATGAGGCCTTGAAGAAGGTTAGAAACTTAATTCTATTGGCTAAATAACTTTAAAATTTCTTGGATTGAGTCGCTGACAATATTACTTTTTCTGAGCACTTATCTTCCCCTTAGATATGCTTATTTAGTTAGCCTTTAGCCCTACAATTGTCGAGCTATTCACTACACTATTCTTTCTAAGCCGCACGCTTGTGGCTTAATTACTACACTTTTGAGTCCACCTAAAAAAACTCTTAAGATCTCTAATCTCTGTCCATTTTAATAATTTCCGTGATTGTAATACCAAGCTGATCTTCTATTAAAGCGAGATTCCCTCGAGCAAGTAAATGATTATTAATATAAATATCTATGGGCTCCCCAACTTTTCGATCTAGTTCTATAATACTCCCAGGAACAAGTTTTAGAACTTGTTTAATAGGAATACTTGCTTGTCCTAAAACAGCTGAGACTTGGACAGGTACTTGTTGAAGACTTTTCAAATCAATTGATGAGTGTAAATCTTTTTCAGATTGTTGAGAACTGCCCTTAAAAAAAACATCATTTAATGGCGTGAAATCGGTATTATTTATAAAATCTCGATTGTCTTTTATTATTTTTTTTTGATCATGACTATTCATCCATTCCCCTCTTCTAGGATGCTTCCCCTTTATAACAACTTAATAAACTTATTTTTCTATAATCCTGTTCTTGAAAACTTTATGTATCAAAGAAAAATTTACAATATCAATCATGATGAATTCTATCTTTAAATTCTCTTCTTAAAGAGCGTTTTACTTAAATGAATTTCACCCTTTCTAATCAATTCTTTTGCTTCGTTAACAATAACTTGCTGAGCTTCATAAACAGTTCGTATTTTAACCATCCCTAAAGCCATTATTTCTTCTTTTAAAAGTTTAGCAGATCGATCAGACATATGAGAAAAGAAAACCTCTTTTAAAGATTCATCAACTCCCTTCAAGGCAATAACAAGATTGCTTTTATCAATAATGCTGAGAATTTTTTTAATGCCGACCTCTTCAACATATTTCAAGTCTTCGATAGTTAAAATAAGATCTTTTACATGCTTAGCTGCCTCACTGTTTTTAGATTCAAGCCCCTGCATAAATTTCACCTCATCTTTTGGACCGAAAGCATTAAAAATGTCCGCCATATGGGTACAAGAATTTTGCTGAATTGCAGGTGTTAAAATATCTTTAAATTCTGCTTTAAGCGTATTTTCAACTTCATCAAGCACCTCTTGTTGAACTTGCCCCATTGTAAGCATTCTATTCATCACATCGAGTGATAACGCTTCTGGGAATTCAACAAAAACAGAGGCTGCTTTCTGCGGATCAATCCTATTTAAGATGAGAGCAATCATTTGAGGGTGTTCGTCTTTAAGAAACTTCGAAAGGCTGACAGAGGTGACATTCTTAAGTGTTTCTGAGAGATCATCTACCTTAATTTTTTGGTGTTCAATCTTGTTTTCATTCAAATCCAAAGGATGAAATAACTTCGTTAAAATATTTTCTTCAGTTTCAAGAGTGCTTGATTTATTTATTAACTTTTCTACGTCTTTCGAAAATTCTAGATATAAATGGTCAATGGTTGCCATTTCAAATGAATCAATAGCTGACATCCTTTGGAGTATATTTTTGATTTCATCAACATTGAGCTTCGAAAAAATTTTTTCTACTTCATTTTTAGGTAGAGAAAGTAAAAAAACAGCAACCTTGTCAAATGATGAAAATTTAGAATGTGTTTCTGGCCTTACAGTTTCCTGAATAGGCATCTTTTTATTTTCCCTTCCGCATCCAATCTCGAAGTACGCTTACCGCTTCTTCAAGGTGATGATCAAGAATATATTTCACTTTTTGCTGAGATCCTTCACTCACATTTTTTTGAAAATGAGGAGAAAGCCTAGATTGTAAGGATTGAGCAATAAAATTTATATCTTGTGAATGCTTTAAATCTATATGAGGAAGTGGCGATTTTATTGGGTCTTGGGTTGTCGTTGCTTTTTGTTTTTTTAATGAAAAGCTAAAACCAAGTGGCTTTATGACAACCATAATCCCTAAAAAAGTTGCAATAATGAAAATTAATAATTCTACAAATCGTAATAATTCTGAATGCTTAAAAGCAATAACAGGCTCCAAATAATCAATTGGATGTGACGTGCGGTCTTTAACCTTAGCAAAAGGCATATTGATAACTTCGAGTTGATCTTTTCTTTCTATATTAAAGCCAATTGCGGATGATATGAGCTTCTTTAATTGTTCCATCTCTTCTGAAGATCTTGGCTGATAAATCTCTTTTCCTTTATCATCATAGAAATAATGTCCATCTACAACGACCGCAACAGAAAGTCGTCTTATACTTCCAGATTCTCGCGATTGTTTTTGAACTAACTTTGTAACTTCATATTTAATATTTTCCTCTGTTAAATCATGAGGTTCATTAGTCTTTCGAATAGTTTGGCGAGATCTTTCAACTTGCCCTTGGGGATCATAGCGTTCTTCTTCTTGCGAAAAGCGATCGATATCCACTTCGGCGGTAACTTCTGCTCGCACCTTATCAGGTCCCACATATTTTCCGACTAAGCCTTCAATCATCTGGGCCGTTCTTGTTTCATAAGCCATCCGAATTTCTTCGATATTTGTTTGATGCTGTGAATCTATTTCTGTGTCACTCTTTGCTAACAGATTTCCTTTATCATCAATAATTGCAACAGCCTCAGGTATAAGTCCTGGCACAGCCGAAGCGACCAAATGTTGAATGGCCAAAACTTTAGATTGCTTTAACTCTTTAGAACTCCGCATATGAAGAACGATTGAAGCACTCGGCTGCTGTTGCTCTTTTATAAATAACTCTCGTCGGGGAAGAACAAGATGCACTCTTGCAGATATCACACCCTCTAGAGAAGAGATTGTTCGCGCCAGCTCCCCCTCTAAAGCTCGTAAATGTTTTATATCATGCATAAAAGTAGAACCTATATTGACTGCTTTTTGGTCAAAAATTTCGTAACCTACAATTCCTCCTTTAGGAAGTCCTGCTTCTGCCATCTCCATCCGTAGGCGCGCCACTCGTTCAGATGGCACATAAATCTGAGTTCCTTCAGCTTTAATCTCAAAGGGAATTTTTTGCTTTTCAAGTCGTGCAACAATACGACTTGCATCTGCAAGCTCTAAATCAGAATACAAAAGAGCCATAGGTTGAGATGAAAATTTTATAAATAAACCGGCAAGACTTAAAAGCCCTATAACTATTATGAAGGCATAGAGAACCCGTCGCGAAGTTCCCCAACTTCTCAAAGTCTGCGTTATCCGCTTCACAACAATATCTCCTTGGCGTTAAAATTGCCGCTTAGCTCTAAACTGTAAAGGTTAATATTTTATTAATAAAGGCCAAAATTTTAGCCCAAAAAAAATTTTTTATTGAAATTTAATCCCTCTCTTCATTTTTTTAGGATTCCTAAAGCTTAATTTTGTTAGGAGAACCCTAAAAAAGCTGATGATCTTTTCTCAAAGATTGCGCCCCCTAAATTAATAAAGAGATGCCCTCAGTCTTCACCTTGAGCTCTTGAAAAACCCATACGATCTCCGAAATAAGTTAATTTTTCAAGATGCATCCATCTATAAGAAGGACTTATTTTTTCAAGTAAACGGCAGATTAAGGAGTCTGTCATTTCAGCTTCTTCTTTTGCCATAAAACGGCAACTCCAAAGATCCACAACATCTAAGGTAGTGCCTGCACTCGGATAGACTTTCACCCCTCGATTTGAGATCATTTTGAGTTGAATCGGTAACTCTGAGACGATCTCTTCTAAACTTTTACCTAGGATCTCTGCCATTAAGCTTGACTGAATAAAAAGATCAATCCCTACAACTTTTGAAGAGGCTTTGACACTCTCTGGATCCCGTGAAACGCTAGGCATCTGAAGAGGTTTATAATCCCTTAATTGCCAAAAATCAGAGCTCTTTCCTAAATTTTTTATGATCTCATCGCAATAAGCTGTTGTCGAACTTGCATTTTGTCTCCCAACAACATCTTTCGTTAACGCACGTCGTTCTTGCAGTGTAACTAAAATTGCTTGTTCAATGGTATTGGCAGCCTCAAATTCACCTAAGTACCTTAACATCATCAAGCTTGAGCAAATAACAGCTGTGGGATTAATCGCATTCTGCCCTGCATATTTAGGAGCAGATCCATGGACAGCTTCAAAAATAGCAATCTCATTTCCTAAATTCGCCCCAGGTGCAAATCCCAATCCTCCGATTAAACCAGATCCTAAGTCGCTTAAAATATCCCCATTCATATTTGTTGTGACAATCACATCAAACATTTCAGGAGCTTTCACCAATTGATGTGCGCAATTATCAACAATAATGTGGTGCGCTTCAATGTTCGGGTACTCTTTGGAAATTTCTTCAAAAGTTTGCTTGAGCAGGCCTTCAGAAAACTTCATAATATTGGCTTTAGTGGCACAATGTACTGTCTTACGCCCTTCTGCAAGCGCAAATTCAAAAGCGACCCGCACAATTTTTTCACACCCTTTGCGGGTAATTAATTTAAGAGTTTGTGCCGTTCCCGGCGTTTGCATATATTCAATACCCGCGTACAAATCTTCTACATTTTCACGAACAATAACAAAATCTATTCCTCGCCCTTGATAAGGAGATGGAACACTTGGGAATTCCCGAATAGGCCGGATATTTGCATAAGTTTCAAATAATTTTCTTAAAGTGACATTGGCACTTTTTTCACCATATCCTACAGGGGTCTCAAGAGGCCCCTTCAGAACAACCTTATTTCGCTTAATAGAGTTGATCGTCTCTTCAGGAACGCCCGACGCAAACCCTTGTTTAAAAACGGCTGCACCCGCTAAACATTCTTCCCACTCAATATTGATCCCTACCGCCTCAATGATCCTTCGCGCTGCACTTGTTACTTCAGGGCCAACCCCATCACCTGCAATAAATGTTACAACATGTTTTGTCATGATATCTCTTCCCTCAGTTGTTCTCAAAATAAGCAGAAAGTGGGGAATAAAGAGACTCAATAACCATTGATTTAAAAGAAACTTTGATCATTTTGAAAATTTCATAAACTCCCCCCTTTAAAGAAAGTGATGAAGAATTTCCGGTTAAAAGCATCCTTAGTTTTTCTATCAACGTGGTTTCACGTGGAAATATTTCAAGCTTCACCACTTCATCTTTTTTTAAACCTACCTCTTCTTTCGCTATAGTGATTGCAAGTTCCATATCTCCCAGAACATCAACTAACCCTCTAGAAAGAGCCTCATCTCCTGTCCAAACATGACCTTGAGCTAGTTTACGAACCTCATTTAAAGGCAACTTACGCGCCACTGAGACACGTTGCATAAAGATATCATAGATCTGATCCAATGATTCATTAACAGCCTCTAATTCTTCTTTTGAATAGTCTTTTACACTGTTCCATATCATGGCTTTCTGTCCCACTTGAACACTTTGCCAATGAATTTTTAACTTTTCCCACAAAGCATTCGTCACCAGTTTCCCACCATACACGCCTATAGAACCCGTAATCGTCGCAGGATTTGCAACAATTTTTTTTGCCGGAAGTGCCACCATATATCCGCCTGATGCAGCAACATCGCCCATAGAAGCAATCACCGGTATTCCTTTGATTTTTGCTTGTTCAGCCGCGCCCCAGATGGTATCAGAAGCAACCGCAGAACCTCCAGGACTATTAATTCTAAACACAATTGCTTTCACATGAGGATCTTTAAGAGCCTCTTCAAAGGCTTTACGAACCTCTTCTGCCTTAGTTACAGCATCCAGAGACAAAGGATTTCCCCTCTCAGAAGTTCGCATAATGGGACCCACAGCGTAAATAATAGCGATCTTATTTTTTGCTTTTATCTTAGGAAGGGATTCCGCATATTTCTTAAATTGGACAAATTGACCAGCCTCTTTCATCTTCGCTTTAAGAGACGTATAAAGGTCTTCAATGTATCCTATATGATCAATTAATCCCATTTTCTTTGCCGTTTCTGCTGTCACAATGGGGGCACGATCTATGTATTCTCTCATATGAGACGGGTTTAATTGTCTATCTTGAGAAATATCTGTGATAAATTGTTTTAATCTCGCAGTTAAAATTTTCTCGAGATCTTCACGATTTTGGGGAGAAAGCCCCTCATGAGTCAGAAAATCCATAGCTGTTTTATAACCTTCGCGTCTTAAGATGCGTGCGGTCACTCCATAGTCATCCAAAAATTTCCGCAGAAACGGAATTTCAACACCAAAACCTGTAATATTTAAGGACCCCAGAGATTGTAGCCAAATTTCCTGCCCTACCGAAGCAAGGTAATAGGCGGCCATACCTGAAGAGCTTTCACCAAAAGTATCGCAATGAACAATAACCTTCTTCCCTTTTTGAGAAAACCTTTTCAAGGCATTGCGAAGCTCTTGGATCTGCCCAAATCCCGCCGGAGATTGTTGGTTTAGTCTTAAGAGAATTCCCACAATTTTTGGATCCTGGCTCGCATGAGTCAGCGTTTCGACAACCGAACGCAAAGAAACATGAGGACTGAAGAAAGATTGAAGCCCTTCTGCAGTTTTTTCCTCTAAATCTCCGTCAAATGATAACTCTAAATAACTATTATCTTGCACTTTTAAAGTTTTAAAAGAAGCAAAGATTATCCCACTCAAAGAAAGCACGATACTAAAGAGAGTTATTCCACCCAATACGACAAGGAATTTCTTAAAAAAGTGACCCATGATAGTTAACTTTATGACCGTTCTTCTTTCATTGTTGAGATATCAGGTGCATCAATTGCTTTCATTCCGACCACATGATATCCGCTATCCACATGATGAACTTCTCCTGTGACACCTGAAGACAGGTTGCTTAACAAATAAAGGGCAGCACCCCCAACATCCTCTAATGTGGTATTGCGACGTAAGGGCGAATTATATTGATTCCACTTTAAGATATAGCGAAAATCTCCAATCCCTGAAGCAGCCAATGTTTTTACAGGCCCCGCAGAGATCGCATTCACACGAATATTATCCCCACCCAGATCTGCCGCTAAATAACGAACACTTGTCTCGAGGGCAGCTTTTGCCACACCCATCACATTATAATGGGGCATCACTTTCTCAGCGCCATAATAAGATAATGTCAATAAACTTCCCCCTTGAGACATCAGAGGTGCCGCATGGCGCGCAACAGCTGTAAAAGAATAACAGGAAATATCGAGTGTATTTAAAAAGTTGGCGCGGCTGGTATCAACATACTTCCCTTTCAACTCTTCTTTGTCTGAAAAAGCAATTGCATGCACAACGAAGTCAAGGGTTCCCCATTGATCTTTTAAGGCTTGAAAGGTTTCAGCCAACTTTTCTTCATCCGTCACATCGCATTCAAGTAAGACATTTGAATTAAGGGATTCCGCTAAAGGAACAACTCTTTTTTTCAAAACTTCTCCTTGATAGGTAAATGCTAATGAGGCGCCCTGAGAAGCCAGCGCTTTTGAAATTCCCCAAGCTAAAGAATGGTCGTTAGCAACGCCCATAATAAGGCCTTTTTTACCGACCATTAATCCTTGTTGTGTCATTAAGAGCTCCTTGTTATATCGCTTTATATTATCATAGAATTAAGATATTAACGGCAAGCCTACCGTTAATCAATACTTGTGATGTAAGAAGTCGAGAGTCTTCTTCAGTCAAGATCTTCGTCTTGAATTATTGTTGGGTTTTTCTCTTCTTCAACAGAGACTGAATAAACTTCAGAAAACCATCGATTTAAATCGATTTGCTTGCAACGTATCGAACAAAAAGGCCTGAATTCATGCTGTCGCGGCTTTTTACAAATGGGGCAGAGAAGGATTTTCGAAGTTGGGTTTTGAGTCATGATGTAAAATTAATTTTCTTTAGTTTTTGAGGGATTGAAAGACCTGGACGATAGCGTGTTAATTCAAAAAGTCCCGTCCGCGTGAATCCAGGAATAAATGTATCTTTTTCCTGAAATTGGTCTTTAAGATAAGTCCATAGTTTAAAATAAAAGCTTTTATTTTTAAAGATCGGAAAATCGATGACGATACGCCCGCCATAATTTCTTAATTTAATTTGCTCAATACAAGTGTCACCAGCTCGCTTACTGAAGTCGTAAAGGTCATTATCTCCTTTTAAATTAACGCCTTTTTGATCGTAAGCAGAGGTATTAACATCGATGGCTGTGAGCGTCTCTGCTTCTTCAAATAAAAGCCAACCACCACCTGAAATCGGCACGATCGGCTCTAAAAATGATTTCCATATACTATCAAGCTGATAGGACCATTCTAAATCAGATTTTAGTGTCACTGTTGTTTTCCCTAAAGCCCTAATCTCTTGATAAATTTCAATATCATTTACGATAATAGGGATATCGATCTCTTTTAAATACCTCTTCCAAGCTGGATCAGCTGCGACCATGCACAGGGGTAATTTATCTGCGTCTTTAAGATATTTTTCTTTTTCAGGAACTTTATCCGTTACAAGAGCACCCTTTTGAGCATAAGGGGTTACACTAGACTCTTTTACGATACAGACGACTTGACATTCGCCTTCGACAAAAGACGTTTTTGGAAAACAAAGAGCTGGTTTATTCTCGCCCACATCAAGCCATGCTCTTGTTTTATCCGTTCGTAAGACGCGCGCTAAATAAATATCACCGACTTTAGGTTTGTTGTCGAAAAGATCTAAACTGCATTGAATCGCTTTCTCATCCTCAAAAGCCGTTAAAAATATGCCTTCAGGTTTTTTAAAAATAAAGAGTTGCCTCTCATCTTCTTCGCGCATTTTTAACACTTTCTAATGAAAAAACAGGGCCCACAGAATTGCAAGGAGGCTCTTTAGCAAGAGATTTAAGAGAAGAATAAATAGATAATAAAGAGAATAAGTTATAGCCTAGAGTCTTCAGCCACAAATTTAAAAGTGTCTCCGGCACAAGTGTAGAGATTTTAGTGGCCATTCCCCGCCATTATTTTTCTCTAAAAATCACGCGCCCTTTTGTAAGATCATAAGGTGTCATCTCAACAACAACCCGATCCCCCGCAAGAACTCGAATTCTATTTTTACGCATACGCCCAGAGGTATGGGCAAGAATAATATGTTCGTTATCTAATTTCACTCGAAACATAGCATTTGGTAGAATTTCAACGACGGTTCCGCTAAATTCAATCAGATCTTCTTTCGACATTCAAACTCCATTTTACGTTAATCATAAACTTTCCAAGAACCAAAAGTGTTTTATTATAATGAATTAAAAATTTTAGCCAAGAGGTTCTTGTGCGTAAGGTATGTAGTCTATAATTGGATTTTAAGCAATCTTTTGTTTAAAATGATCTTTAACCTAGTAATAACTTCAACGCCATCAACAATAAAAACCCCCCAGTTATCCGATCAATCCAATGACGATACTGACTAAAAAAAAGACGGGCCCGTTCATTTGAAAAACAAAAGGCAACAATTGTGAACCATACAAGTGTTGTGATAAAAATCATTGAGGCATAATAACCTAAAATCGCCTTTGGTGTCTGGTCACTTACATTCAGAGATAAAAGACTCAAGATGAAAAGCATAGCTTTTGGATTCAAGGCATTGGTTAAAAAGCCACTTCTTAAAGCACCAAAAGGGGTCAATTTCAACTCTATGGGTTTTTGAGATATGTTCTTAGAGGTTGCAGAAGCTCTCAAACCACGGATCCCTAAATAAGATAAATAACCTGCGCCCAAAACTTTTAACATCACCAGAAGCCATTCTGTTTGCGCAATGAAAGCGCCTAATCCCATCAAGATATACGTTACATGCAGCATAATTCCACCCGCAATCCCAAAAGCGGTTAATAACGCGAGGCTACGTGAGTGGATAAGACTATTTCGCACCACAATCGCAAAATCAGGTCCCGGGCTTACTAATCCAATTATCTGCATCGCCGTCACAGAAAGAATGGAAGGCAAATAGGTTAGAAACAGATCTTTCATTTAAAAGAAAACTCCTTTTGAACGTTCATTTTGATGAAAATAGTTAGAGAGATTACTCCCTGCCTGCGTCTTCTTCAAATAATTCTTTTATCTCTGATTGAAAGATATCATCGAGCTCTTCTTCTGGAGAGCTGGCAGAAGTTTCAGGAACATCATTTTCTTGAGAGGGATCGAATCCTTTGTTTAAAAGAGAGAAAATAGAAATATCTTTCTCAAATGAGCTGCTAGCATTTTCTCCCCCCAATCGACGCAGTGAGAATTTTCTCAATCAACCGTCCTAATTCAAGGATGAAGTCCGCATGCATGAAGATGCCTTTGAGACCAAATTAAGTCACAAAACCAATTTTAGTTAACTGTCCATTAATCAATTTATAATATGCTCCTTAGGTAAGTTCAAACAACCTATTAAAGGAATTACAAAATGATTCGCTATATGCAAAAATTTATATATATTGTCCTGTTTTCGATAATTGCCCAAACGTCTATAGCAAGTAGTGTAAATTTAAATAATTATACTGCTATAGCACTTACGTCAGCAAGCACTGTTACACTGGTTAGATTAAAAAATTCAGTTCTTTCAACTGAAAAAGCTAAATCTCTAATAGGGCAATCCGCAGTTAACGACTACAAAAAAATTAACGGAATGATAGATACAGTTGATGGCAGACATCAGATTTTTCATATTTCACTTAATGATAATATTAAGAACTTCCTAAGTATTCAAGGAAATCTAGCGCAATTTAATAACATTCTACCAAAAATTTTATTTATTATCGATGAGGTTCAAGAAAATGTAACTAACTGGGGTCGCTTTATAGCACTTCATATAAATAACTGGAAACCTGCAAGTAAACTTAGTCAAGAGCAAACAGAATTTATGAATGAATTCATGAGAATTGCAAATGGTACCTTGCATATATCTCTCAGTAAAGTAGTTACAAATCCAATCAGTAGCATCACTGGTACCTCTGCAACCATCAGCCAAACAGAAATGGCTAATCGTCATCAAAGGACCGTAAAGACAAATTGGTTAGAAATTTATCAAGAAAAGTTCGCTCCATTAGAGATAAAGGTAGAGAAATTAACAAACACTACTACACTTAACAATTAGAAACAATTTTTTAACCCTAATTGTCACCCCCTTGTGTTGACATATTTTTTCATCCAAAGCGATCGATCTAGAATTTAGATCGATCGCTTTATTTTTCCTGATAAGTCGATTTAATCTTTCAACGCATCAATCAATATTTCCCTTAGGATGGTCTGCAGGTGGAGGATTATTAGGAAAACCGTACGCATCGGCCCCTGATGTGGCGCCAGGTGACCTGTCACTTTGGTGGCATAGAATTCCAAATGTACCTGGCGTCTTCACGCTGGTTGCCTGAGATCCTCGGCACACGGCCGAGGATGAGGGTAGTAGAAAGGACCTCTTTCTCTACCATCTGTTGTTGCTCTCTCTTCATCGCCGAAGGTAAGGTCCCACCACCGATTAAAAGACTGATGATCAGTCTTTTTGTTGCTTCCTTGCAGAGGAGGAAAGTAACTCCTTTCTGCTCTCAACACTCTCTGGTGAGAATCTTTCTTTGGTGTCGATGTCTCTCTCCATAGGTGAGGTCCTCTCTTAGTCTTAACATTTGTTATTTGATCATACCGTTCCATCATTTTATAATTACTCCCTGTTTTATGGTTTATTGTTACATACTTCTGATGAGCCTTTTGCCCTTCTCTCTATCCCCCGAAAGCTTAAGAAAAATAAAGACGAACAACTTGGTTCTTTCATCCCCCACGTATGTCCCGTCTTTACTCCTCCTAGCCTCAGAGGTTCCTTTCTTCATCTCCCTTTGGCCTCGAGGTTCCATCAGGATGAGAAAAGAGTCTCTTGATCTGCTTTTCTCAGAGGAGGCGACCTCTGAAAAAAGACAAAGGAAAGGCATTCACTCAAAAAGAGCGTTAAAAAGCTTATCTTCTTTAATAAGTTAGGGTTGTAAGACCTAATTTATTAAGACAGTAGTCGAAGATTTTGTGAAAGAATTACGAGGGATTGTAAGGCCCGCGTAAGGGAAGAAAATCATCTCTGACCATCTATTATTACCTTATCACGAATCGATACAAATATCAAGAAAATTCCGTTCTAATTTCAAAAATATGCTTCTTTTTTCGATAAAATCTTTGAGTAATTTCTACTCAGGCGCCTTGATTAGGAAAATTTTACGCATAGATCTCTCAGCCTTTTCTTCATAGCGTGGCCCATGGATCACGAATTCCTTACGTCATCCACATTTCAATAACTTTATAAGGAGAGGGAAAAATAATTATGACCAGTATTTCGCATAAATTAAACAAACAAAGAGCCCGCTATCTGGCTTTTTGCTCATTTTTCTTTGCTATGTTCAATGCGTGGAATTCTCTTGCTACATACCATAAAATAGATCTCGAAGAAACGCCGGTTGATTTTTATACCTCAGGAAAATGTCCTTGCTCTACTGGCTCAATCGAATATGAGAAAAAATTACCTTTCTATCATTACTTAAAAATGACGTCCGTAAAGGATCAGGGTCCTTTAGGAACATGTGTTAGCTTTGCAACTAGCGCAACTGCAGAATATTACTATCAACGCCGTTTTTCTGAAGCGGAATTTACAGTATTGGCTCAAACCCATAGATTAGGAAATCATTGCGAAGGAGGTTTATTTTTAGGGAACGCCCTTCGCGTCGCCAAACAATATGGATTTGTCCCGGAAGATAAACTTCCTTATGATAGATATCTTGAAGAAGTTGCTCTTAAAAACGGAATCAATATCTCTTATGAAGGTTGGGAAGATGATCTTAGAGCACAAGAAGATGCCAAAGTTTGCACAATGAGCGACTATAATGGGACCATGAAAGAATTTGGTATTGATCTTGCGTTAAGTTCTCTTTCTAAAAAAGCAACGGCTCCCGTTGGGAAACCTTTAGAAGCAGATATAGAATCGGTGGAAAAAGCTTTATGTTGTGGGTCTCCAGTTGTGGCTGCCCTTGATATCTATCAAAATTGCTGGGATAATCCCATTTCAAGAAATGGCTATCAAATAAGTATGCCCACCCTTTATGACTCCATAGAAGGCTCACATGCCATCGTCATTACGGGTTTTGACTTTAAACGTAAATTATTTGAAATTAAAAATAGCTGGGGTCTTAAATGGGGCAAAAAAGGTTATGCTTATCTTCCATATGACTATCTAGAGCAATACGCAACAGAACTCGTTGCCGTCGGCACACCTTTGTCAAAAAATTGATCTCAATTAATACATAAATACGACTTGAGAACATTTATCGAAAGATAAATGTTCTCCTCTCTTTTAATAAAACTTTACTCACCCGCCTTAAATTCAAGGCCCATTTCTTCGTAATGTTGACGCCTCTCAGCCCAGTCTTTTGCCACGCGAACATGAAGGAATAAATGCACACGCGTGCCTAAAATCTCTTGAAGATCTCGTCGTGCGGATTCACCAATCCTCCGAATTTGTTGCCCGTCTTTACCCAATAAAATGCGGCGCTGGCTTTCTCGCATCACAAAGACAACTTGAGAGATTTTTACATCTCCATTTGCAAAATTTTCCCATTTTTCGCCCTCCACCGTAACCGCATAGGGTAATTCTTGGTGAAGAAATTGAAAGATTTTCTCGCGTGTAATTTCAGCAGCTAGGAGCCTTTGCGGTAAATCTGACAGCTGATCTTCTGGAAAATGCCATGGCGCGGAAGGCATCTTATCCGCAAGATCTTTCAATAAAGAGTCCACGCCATCTCGAGTTAAAGCCGAGATAAGATAGGTCTTTTGAATAGGTTTATCTTGCGTTAATTGAGAAATGAGCGGCAAAAGTTGAGCTCGCGGACATTGATCAATCTTATTAATCGCTAACCAAATGGGAATATTCGCATCTTTAAGCTTGTCAATCAAAGCAAGCGTTGGTTCCTGCGAGTATGCCGTTGCATCTGCGATCACAAGAATAACGTCAGAGCCTTCAATAGAACTCCACGCAGCCGCCACCATGGCTCGCTCAAGACGTTTCTTAGGTTCAAAAATTCCGGGGGTATCAACTAAGATAATTTGGCTCTCATCTTGCATGACAACACCCAGAATACGTCGCCGCGTCGTCTGAACTTTGGGAGAGACAATACTTACTTTTGAGCCGACAAGTTGATTGACAAGGGTTGATTTTCCGGCATTCGGTACCCCAACAATTGTTACAAAACCACACTGCATTCTTTTATCCATTCTTTTCTAAATACTCTAGTAAGCGCTGCGCCGCCTGTTGCTCTGCCTCTCGTCGCGAAGCCCCAGCCCCCTCCATAGACGGGAGCCCTTCAGCAAAAATAGCCACGGTAAAAATAGGCGCATGATCAGGTCCTTCCCGCCGAACAATTTCATAAGAAGGAGCATTTTTACCTTGAGCTTGGACCCACTCTTGTAATTTCGATTTAGCATCTTTTATAAATTGACTTTTTTCGCTCAAAAGATCACCCCAATACTTTAAAATAAAGTCTTGGGCTGCGGAAAGTCCTCCATCAAGGTATACAGCTGCAATCACGGCTTCACAAGCATCTGCGATTAACGATTTTTTTAGTTGCCCTCCTGAGGCCTTCTCTCCTCTTGTCATTCGCACATAGAGGCCAAGCTGAAGTTTAAGCGCCACCTGAGAAAGTGTTTCTTTATTCACAAGCTGCGTATGACGCAAAGATAAATCTCCTTCTGGTGCGGAAGGAAACTGCTGAAACAAAAGTTGGGCAATAACAAGGCCTAAAACGCGATCTCCTAAGAATTCAAGACGCTCATTATTCTCTTGTATCGAAGTCAAGCTTGAATGCGTTAGAGCTTGATCCAGAAGCTTTTTGTTTTTAAAAACATACCCTAAATTTTCTTCAAGAAGCCGTAAATTTGTCACCCTGTACTCTATCGGATAAATTTTAAAAGACGATCATACCGCAGGTGTGTTAACCATTTCCAGACTTCCCACCATTGTGCAGATGTTGAGAAATAAATGAGTTCAGCCCGACCAATCAGATTTTCTTGTGCCACAAACCCTAAATGATTGATATTCCGGCTATCATCAGAGCCATCCCGATTGTCTCCCATCATAAAGTAATGACCTTCAGGAACAACAAAGACGTCCGTATTATCAAATCTGCCGGTTCCAAAAGGCCTTTCTTTAATTACAAGATGCTTCACTCCATTTGGCAGCGTTTGAACAAATTGCTGAATTTTAACGCCCTCTTCGTCATAGACGCGTTCTTCGATATTCCCTGGAAAATAATTCATATATAAATGATCTGAAAAATCTTCAGGGACTCTCTCAAGAGGGCAGGCCTCATCATTGATATAAAGAATCCCCTCTCGCATCTGAATACGATCCCCAGGAAGCCCCACAAGTCGTTTAATAAAATCTATCTTTGTATTAAAATGTGGGCGGAAAACAACAACTTCGCCACGTTTAGGTTCTTGGGCCAAAATACGCCCTTTAAAAAGAGGCGGACTAAAAGGAAGCGAATAATGACTATAGCCATACGCAAATTTAGAAACAAAAAGAAAATCACCAATCAGTAAGTTGGGTTTCATCGAGCCCGAAGGAATATTAAAATTTTGATAAGCAACCGTTTGAATGGTCCCAATAACCAGGATGGCGGAAACCAAAGATTTCACAAATTCTATAATACCTTCTTTTGAGGCTGATCCTTCTTTTTTCTTTGTTGTGGTCATCAAAAACTCCAATTCTTATCTTATTATCAAGCATACAATAAAAATACTAACAGGCAAGCCTTTCCTCTTTTTTCAGAAGGTTTGACCTCTTTTTTTTGAGAAGTCACGTAATTTTGAAGAAACTCCTAGACATTGTCCGAAGAATTCATTAAGACTTCTCTTGGATGCCTGGGTAGCTCAGTCGGTAGAGCAAAGGACTGAAAATCCTTGTGTCGGGGGTTCGATTCCCTCCCCAGGCACCATTTACGTCATAAATATACGCCGTTAATTCTTAAAAAATTACTGAAAACAATTGAAATTTTCATCTTAATCACTATATTTTCTTTAGAATGTATTATCTAAATTATGAGGCACTCAATTGGCCCTTTTAAAAGTCCTTAAGGTTCCTGACCCCCGTCTAAAGCTCAAAGCTCATCCTGTCGAAAAAGTTGATGGCGAAATTCAGCGCCTCATGGATGATATGCTTGAAACAATGTATCACGATAAAGGGTGTGGTTTGGCCGCAACACAAGTCGGCATTCAAAAACGCATTGTTGTTATTGATTTTGAAGATGAACGGACGCCCGAGCCTCTTCTCATGGCCAACCCTGAGATCGTCTGGTATTCTGATAAACGTGAAGCCTTCACAGAAGGTTGTCTTTCTGTACCAGATCAATGGACGTCGATTGTCCGTGCAAGCTCCGTTAAATTCCACTATCTTGATCGCTCTAACAAGCGACAAGAATTAACTGTCGATGGTATTTTTGGGGCCTGCATTCAACATGAAATCGACCATCTTAATGGTGTTCTTTTTGTTGATCATCTCTCCTCCCTTAAGCGTAACTTACTGCTACGACGAGCGATTAAGATAAAACAGGATTAAAGCGACGCATGGAAAAACAACGTGTCATTTTTATGGGAACGCCAGATTTTGCAGTTCCTGCTCTTCAATTGCTTCTTGATAAGGGATATCATGTTATTGGCATTTATACCCAACCTCCCCGCCCTGCAGGACGAGGATATCATGTGCAGAAAAGCCCTGTTCACTCTTTGGGAGACCGTTATAACATTCCTGTTTTCACGCCAAAAACGTTAAAAACGAATGAAGAACAAACTCTTTTTAAGACGCTAAAAGCAGATATTGCGATCGTCGCAGCGTATGGACTTATCTTACCTCAAGCCATTCTTGAGGCTCCTCGCTTGGGTTGTCTTAATATTCACGGCTCTCTTCTGCCTCGTTGGCGGGGGGCAGCTCCCATTCAACGGGCTATTTTAGCGGGAGATCACGAAACCGGCATTACGATCATGCAGATGGATGCAGGCCTTGATACAGGCACAATGCTGTCGAAAGAATCCATTCCAATCACGCCTCAGACGACAGCAAGCACCCTTCATGATCAACTTGCCCCCCTGGGCGCTTCCCTTTTGTTGAAAACACTTGAAGACTTACAACACGACCAAATAACACCTCAGCCCCAACCTTCAGAAGGCGTTACTTACGCCCATAAAATCACGAAACAAGAAGGGCAACTCGATTGGGCCCAAGAGGCGAAAATGCTCGAGCGTCAAGTTCGTGCTTTCACACCTTGGCCTGGCGCTTGGTTTATATGGCAAGATGAAATATATAAAGTCCTTGCGGCAGAGGTCCTTTCCCTCTCGGGAAAAGTTGGGCAAGTCCTTGATGATCAATTGACAATTGCCTGCGGCCAGCAAGCTTTTAGACCTCAACTCATTCAAAAACAAGGAAAAAAACCGTGTTCTTTAAAAGATTTTTTGAATGGGCATGTCATTCTTCGTGGCACTCAATTACCTCTTGTTGAGAACTGATGCCACGCTATAAACTCACTATTGAATACGATGGTACTCCTTTTGTTGGATGGCAACATCAAGCAAATGGTCTCTCTATTCAAAGTGTCATTGAATCTGCGATTACGGCGTTTTCGCAAGAGCACGTCCGACTTCATGCTGCGGGACGAACAGATGCCGGGGTTCATGCCCTGGGACAAGTCGCCCATGTAGACCTTGAAAAATGTCTTCCAGCCTACAAAATTCGAGAAGCAATCAACTATTATTTGCGTTCTTATCCTGTTGTCATTACAGAAGCTCATGAGACAGATGACCAATTTCATGCACGTTTTTCAGCCGTGGAAAGGTCTTATTGCTATAAAATCCTTTGTCGTACGGCCCCACCAGCTCTCGATAAAAAGCGTGTTTGGTTTATAAAATGTCCCCTCAATATTGAGATGATGCAACAAGCCGCGAACCTTTTCATCGGTAAGCATGATTTTACCACTTTCCGAGCGAGCGAATGTCAGGCAACCTCTCCGATACGCACTCTCAATAGTTTCAAAATCACGCAAGAAGGCAATTTGATCTTTTTTCAGGTTTCAGCGCTCTCATTCCTTCATCATCAAGTGCGAAATATGGTCGGAAGCTTGAAATTAATTGGCGAAGGGAAGTGGACTCCTGAAACTCTCAAACAAGCCTTAGAAGCCAAAAATAGACAAGCTGGCGGTCCAACAGCTCCCCCAGATGGCCTTTACTTCACAAGCGTGCGCTATTAATTTGAAAGCTTATTTCATTAAAATTTATGAAAAATGATCCCCTAATTTTCATAAAAACTTAACCTTCCTCATGCCATCTTAAAAAAAATGGATGGGGGATTGCGTGACAAACTTAAGACCTTTATTTGATTATTATCAGCGCGAGCTTAACTATCTCCGGTACCAAGGCTCACGCTTTGCAACACAATACCCGAAGATTGCGCAAAGACTTGATTTTGGAGCTTCTGAATCCTCAGATCCTCATGTAGAACGGCTTTTGGAGTCTTTTTCTTATCTAACAGCCCGCCTTCAACGAGATATTGATGATCAATTCCCACGAATTGCCACTGGCATGTTGGAGGTTTTATACCCTCACTTTATAAATCCTCTTCCTTCAATGACAATTGCTAAATTCGTCTCAACTCCTGACAAAGGAAAACTGACAGAAGTTACAAAAATCCCCAGAAAAACGCCTCTCTTCTGTCAAACGCTTGAAGGGGAAACATGTCGCTTTGAAACTGCCTATGATATTGAGCTTGCTCCCATTAGCCTCAAAAAAGCTGAAATTATCTCAAGACGATCTCTGGATTTACCGTCCGACATTTTGACGTCGACGAACTGCCTTCTCTTACGCTTTGAAACGTTTGGAATGGAAATCAATCGTATTAATCTTAAAAAATTGCGCTTTTATCTCTCGGGAAATTCCATTCTTCAAGCTAATCTCTATGAAGCTTTGTTTGCTCAAGAAACTGAAATCGCGGTGATTCCAGGCGGACTCTCAGCACCAGAAAATCTTCAACTTCTTCCTCAAGATTCTCTCTATCAAGTGGGTTTTTTACCTGATGAGGCCGTGATTCCTTACCCCAGCCATGCGCATGCTGGTTATCGTCTTATTTATGAATATTTCCATTTTCCTGAGAAATTTCTCTATGCTGAAATCCAAAATTTACATTTGACCAGCACTGCTAAAAGTTTTGATATTTTAATCACACTCGCGGATGATGTTTTTTTATCTCCCAATGATATTAATGAGATGACTTTCCAGCTTCATACAACGCCTGTCACCAATATTTTCAGGAAAACTTCCGAACCTCTGAAACTTGATTATCGAGCCCATGAAACTCGGCTTGTTGCTGATTTTCGTCGGGAAAAAACCACCGAAATTCATTCGATTGAAACCGTCAAAGCCGTTTTTGAAAATCGCGAAGAAGTTCATGAATTTGCCCCATATTTCTCTTATAATCATAACCACGTCCAACGAGAGCAAAAAGCATTTTGGTCTGCGCGCCGTATCCCGGCGATGAATCCAAAACTTTCTGGAACAGATATTCTTCTTTCCTTTGTTGATTTTGAGATGAATCCTCAACGCCCACCTTCTCATATCATCTATGCCGAAGTTTTATGCACAAACCGAATGCTGGCTCAGCAATTACCAGCAGGAAGTATTTTACAACCAGAAAATGAAACGCCTGCCTCGCATATTTATTGTTTAGATAAGCCGACACCTCAAACATCAGCTCCGTTAGAAGGAGATGCTTTGTGGCGCTTGATCTCACACTTATCACTTAATCATTTAACGCTTTCGAACGATCCCGCCTCTTTGGAAGCCCTCAAGGAAATTATGCGTCTTTATTCAAATACAGAGCATCTTCCAACACCGAAAGAACTGAAAGCTCTTGTAGGAATGTCAACAGAACTCGTCACACGGCGCATAGGACTAGAGGCATGGCGTGGTTTTTTGCAAGGAACAAAAGTCTCTCTAACTTTTGATAAAAAAGACGGTGAAGGCGGAAACTTGTTTTTATTTTCTTCTGTGATGAATCATTTTCTCTCTTTATTTGCCGCGGTAAATTCTTTCACTGAACTTGAAATTATTAATAAAAATCGTAAAGGAATATGGAAACAATGGCCCTCCATCTCCGGCAGCAAGAGACTAGTTTAGAAAATCAGTTTCTTGAGAAACCTTATCAATTCGAATTTCATCAAGCTGTTAAGCTTATTGAAATGCAAGCGCCTGATTGCAAATCTTTGGGGGAAGGGGCTCATCCCGGCGAAGAAGCTCTTATTTTAAAAGGTCGTATCCTCTACTCTTATCCAGGAAGCGATCTTTTTTCAGTAAAAACAAATGCTTCCAATGAGAATTTAATATCCGATAAGCGCATCACCGTTCACGTGAACTTTTTTGGGATTGCAGGTGGCCATGGCCCCCTCCCTTCTCCATACACGGAAATTCTATATGATCGCCTTCGTCAACAAGATACGGCCGGACGAGATTTTATCGATATTTTTAATCATCGACTCCTCTCGATCCTTCATCGAATTCGTAAAAAGCATTGGATTGGTTTAAGTGAGCAAAGCCCAGATAAAACTCCCTTTGCGAATAATCTTTATGCTCTTTTAGGATTAGGGACAAACGGAACACGCAATCGGTTAGGGATTCCTGATCGAGGTTTACTTTATTATACGGGACTTCTTTGGGGGCAGCCACGCTCTATGATAGGCCTTCAAACTTTTCTCTCTAACTATTTTGATCTTCCTGTCGAAGTTATTCAATTCCAAGGAGGCTGGAATAAACTCGAAGAAAATCAACTCACACGGATTGGGGCTCGCGGAAAATTTAATCTTCTTGGTCAAGGAGCTGCTTTAGGCGAGAAAGTTTGGAATCAACGAAAAAATATTACTATTCGCCTGGGGCCGTTAGATCGTGAAAGCTTTATGGCCTTTATTAAGCCGGGTTATGGTTATACCCCTCTTTATGATTTAACAAGGCTATATGTTGGCGTTGAACAAGAGTTCTGCTTTAATCTCACGATTAAAGCTTCTGATGCTATGGAAACCCGCTTGGATGGAAAAACCTACCTCGGCTGGACATCCTGGCTCAAAACAAAACCTTTTTCAGAGGATGATGGCCAAGTTTATTTAAGAACATCATAAATTGATGCTTCTTTTATTATCTTTTAGAAAATTTAATCCGAAAAAATAGCTAAGCATCATCACTTGATAGAAAAATATAAGACATATTTTTTAATCTCAAACTTTCTTCTTTAAATAAATATCATTGAATCCCCGCCTCTAACGCGATATGAAAAATTAAGAGAAACTTCTGGAAGGACCGGCTTTGAAACGCTTTTTTTCACTTTTCGCTATTTTACTTGCCTCGCTTTCTTCTCCGACCATCGGACAACAAGAAGAAGCTGTTTTAAATATCTATAATTGGCATGAATATATGCCCCCAGAAGTTCTTGAAGCTTTTACAAGAGAAACCGGTATTAAGATTAATTACGATATCTATGAAAGTAACGAGATTCTCGAAACCAAACTCCTTTCAGGAAGTTCTGGATATGATCTGGTGTGCCCCAGTGCATGGCCTTTTATAGCGCGCCAGATCCCGGCTGGGGTTTACCAAAAACTTCAAAAAGAGAAAATCAAAAATTTAAACGGCCTTCATCCCGAAATCATGGCACAACTTCAGGCCTTAGATCCTCATAATGAACATGCCATTCCATATATGTGGGGGGTGACAGGTTTTGCTTATCAAAAAGAGTTAATTTCGCAAAAATTCTCAAAGGCTCCGACCGATAGCTGGGCGATGTTTTTTGATCCTGAAGTGATCCAACATTTTTCAAGATGTGGTGTCACCCTTCTTGAAGAACCTGCCGAAGTGATTATTCCTGCCTATCTTTATCTTGGACTTGACCCCAAAAAAGAAAATCCTGAAGACCTTAAAGCTGTTGAAAAATTGATCGCAAAAATTCGCCCTTATATTCGCCGATTTGATGCGTCTCGCAGTCACGATGATATTGCCACAGGCGAAACATGTCTTGCTCAACATTGGCTCAGTTCAATTGCAAAATCTCAGCATCATTTAGATCCTCATAAACGGCCTCAATTAACTTATCGCATCCCTAAAGAAGGCGCCCTTATATGGATTGATTGTTTCGTTATTCCTGTAGACGCTCCCCACCCCTATAATGCTCACAAATTTTTAGAATTTATTTTACAACCTCATATCATGGCGCAGATCTCTAATTTCACACGATCTGCAAATGCTGTCCCCGCGTCATATCCTTTATTAGATAAAGAACTCACTAAAAATACATCCATATTCTTGAAAGACAAAGATTTTAAACGCCTTTTTAAAATGGCTTCTTTTTCCCCTAAATTTATGAAGCTTCTGACAAGAACAATGACAAGAATTCGAACAGGACGCTAATATTTTTAAATATTTTGAGAAGCGTCTTTCATAATTTCATCATAGGGCATCCACTCAGGCTTAAGAACTTTTAAAGGTTGATGATTCGCTGACAACTCTTCTTCTTTCAATAAAGCCTCAAGTTTAAGCCGCGCCAAAGCTAATGCTCCATTTGAAGAATAAATTTCACCAACGTCATCTTCCCCTTGAGAAATTTTAGTCCCAAATTCTGGAGCACTTCCTTCAAATTCTACAGGAAAATAACGCTTACGAACTAAACCTCGGTGTTTTGTTCGAGCCGTTAACTCTTGCCCCATATAACATCCTTTCGTCCATGAGATCGCGTGTAAATCTTCAAGGCCACATTCAAGAGAAATGGCGCGTTCAATGATCATATCTCGACTTCCATCCGGGAGGCCTTTCTGAAGTCTCATGTAATCGTAAGCGTCAAATTCAACGATTTGAAAACCTTGAGAGATAAAATTTTGTGAAAACGTGTCAAGAGCTTGAGGTTCTAAATTAATTTGTTCATTTGGGGATTTTTGGGGCATATAGAGTAATCCTCTTACGCCCATCATGGCCCAACGAGGGTCTACATAAAAGATATTTTCTCTATCAAAAAGCGCTTCTCCCAGGGTTAAGGAAAGGCCGAATTTATTTTCAACGTTCTCTCCCCAAAAAGCCCAAATCTGATAACAAGCTGAGACATCCTCTATATCTACATCTGCTTTCAATTTATAAAGCATTAGACGCTTCTTAAGATCTGCGAGCCGCTCTTTTTCAACTTCTAGAAATAAGACACCTGACTTCTCTGTAATGAAAAAATCATGCAGAAATTTTCCTTGAGGCGCAAGCAGTGCTGTATAAATGGCTCTTTTATCAGAGACGTGATGGATGTCATTCGTAATAAGTCCTTGGAGGAATTTTTTTGCGTCTGTTCCTCTCAGTGAGAGAATCCCTCTATTGGAAATGGGCGCCATAAAATACATCTAAGACTCCTTACTTGCTTTAGGTGTGCATCCTACCGTGAAATATCCTCAAAACCAAGTAGAGCCTTAAAATAAAAATCTCCCGACAAGAATTATCGGGAGATCGTAAATTAAGAAAAAGATGAAATGGTCTTAAGCAGCAGACTTAATTTCCGTCTCGTTTATAAGGTTAGTGTTTTCAACCTTTTTCTGTGCGGCTTTAACTCGTTTTTGTTTTAGACGTGTTTCTGCTGTATCAAGCTTTTCTTTCGCCTTCAGAACTTTCACTTTTTGTTTGTCTAATTTCTGTCTTTTCTTTTCAACTTCTTTTTTAGCTTTCTCACTTTTAAAGTTCTCTTCGGCATAGTCTACCGCTTGCATAAGCTCTCCATGACGACGCTCAAGTTTATTAAGTTTATCTTCAAAAGATTTTTGCTTTGAATCAACTTCATGACGAGCTTTACGAACACCTGAGGTAATATCGAGATGTTGATCTCTTACCAGCTCATAGTGGGCTCGAGCCATCATCATTTCTTCACTCAAATTAGCAAGAACTTCAGGCGCTTTGTTCGCAGAAATTGCTCTTGCAAGCGCGATAGACGCTTGCCTTGAATTCACAAAAGCTTTTTTTTCTTCAGGTTCCATCCCCTGAACTTCAATCCACTTATCTGGTGCAATTTTGCTGATGCGGACAATCCCTTTAGCAAGATGGCGATCGCTATCGACTGTGTATAACTTCTTATTTAACCAAGCAAAGAAACCAGTTCCTGACCCTTTTTTAGCTTCAAAGTTTTCATCTTCTAATTTACCCAAAGCTCCATGATATCCACTCATGACATGAGGAACACCGCCACCATCTTTAATGACAAGCTCCTTGCCTACATGCTTAAATCCTAGGAAACCTGGCCCAACAAGCGTTACGATGTCTGTGCCAGTAGTAGAATCGTTATGTTTTACCCTTAATGTCTTAGAACAAACTTTTTCGTAGTTTGCGGCTCCATTTGGATCAAAAACACGAGGAGAAGCAAAATTAATAACCTCAGGTTTTACCTCACTCACAGTGGCTAAACGGTAAGCAGCAAGGGTTGCAAGAGCCGCCCCCAAACTATGCCCTGTCACTTTCACTTTCATATCACGGAGACTAAGACCTTTTTTAGTGGCATGTGTATTCAATGTCCCATAAACTTGATCCCAAGTCTTCTCAAATCCATTCAAGAATCCTGTATGAGCATAACCAGAAGCCCATTCCATTTCAGACATCGTGGCATAAGCATCTGTTGCAAGATTTCTTAAAGATTCACTGCCATGATAGCTAATAATCGCTTCATCACCCCGCACCAAGACAATCCCTGAACGCTCAGCTTTTGTCGAAAATTCAACAATTTCCCAGCCTTCAGATTTAAGTTTAGCAACCATTTCCTTCCCATTGTCAGCGTCAAAGGTGCCGGTGTAAGATAAAGTAGAAAGATGAGCCATTTCTTTGACATCATCTAAAGTAAAGCCTGCCACAGTCCGTACAACAGGTGTATTTGCTGCAACTTCGTCAAGAATTTCTGCTGTTTCAATAACTTGTAAGTGGGACGGCGTTGGCAAACTTTCATTGACCACGATTTCAAGGTTTACGCTTTGTCGCGTTGTTTTTTTAGGATCAATCGCTTCTAAATCGCCTGCACCGTTTAATCCTTGTAGAGATTTTTTAAGAACCAGAAGTTCTTCTTTATCAAAAGCACGTTGTCCCATGGTGGGCGCGCGCAGAGCCATTGTATCTTCATCCATAGGACCTTCAGCATAAGCATTTGCTAAGAAAATAAGTGTTAAAACTCTTGTCGTCGTATAAATTAAAATCTTATGATCTTTATGCATCCTATATTTCCTTAAAAATCTGTTCTGAGAAAAATATAGTTGTCTTTTCGGAAATTACAATTGCCTAATTTACAATTTTAAGATGATTTTTTTGCATATCTAAGAAAATTGGCTGATTTCCTAGATTAAAAATGATTTATTTTTAAGATTTATCCCAAAAATTAGTCATAAATTTATGAAAAAAGATACCCAAAGAAATAATTTTTAACTAAAGCTTAATATGTTGTGAGAGAATTTAAGAAGAATGACATATATCCCCATAGATAGCCTGGCGGCGACCTACTCTTCCACGCCTTAAGACGGAGTACCATTGGCGCAGGAGGCTTTCACGGCCGAGTTCGAGATGGGATCGGGTGGGACACCTCCGCTATTGCAGCCAGGCAATCTATAGGGATACTGTCAAAAAAGTAATGCATGACAGTAAATAGTTGTGACCAATTTGTTCTTTAAGATGTCAGAAGTTAGCTATCATTCAGAGTTTTAAAAACTTAGAAAGACAGGCATCTAACAACTGACTGCTGTTTTCTGTGTATATTCAAGCCAATGGAGCGATTAGTACTCGTTAGCTTCACGCGTTACCGCGCTTCCACACCGAGCCTATCAACGTAGTGGTCTTCTACGACTCTCATAGGGAAAACTAGTTTTGAGGAGAGTTTCTCGCTTAGATGCTTTCAGCGATTATCTCTTCCGCACTTAGCTACTCGGCACTGCCGCTGGCGCGACAACCGATACACCAGAGGTGCGTCCATCCCGGTCCTCTCGTACTAAGGACAGCTCCTCTCAATTTTCCAACACCCATGGCAGATAGGAACCGAACTGTCTCACGACGTTCTGAACCCAGCTCACGTACCACTTTAATTGGCGAACAGCCAAACCCT
>JAFKGL010000019.1 GCA_017307065.1 Candidatus Paracaedimonas acanthamoebae | reverse complement strand
TAATCCCTGATTTATTCTTCTTTTATGACCTAGATGTAAGAGATTTAGTAAAAGGATTATCAAGAAGTTTTAAGTCTTAATAAGGGAAGAGATTCATCTCTGACCATCTATTAATACCATATCACACCTTGATACAAATTTCAAGAAAAACCCGTCCCATTTTCAACTTATTTTTTCTTTACATAAAAACTTAAGACTGCCGTCACCTTTTATCTTCAAAGGATTTCTTTATTCTCAGAGCTAACCGGCAAAGGAGACGGAATAAAAATGCGAGAACGCCATCCGCGAGGGCGCTCAAGAATTCTTGAGAGTGTAAGCTTCTTGGCTTCAATGATAACCACACCACCAATCTTGTTGCACCATATCCCTCCTAATCTTTCCCAAGTCTCTGAAAAATTTAACATCATCGAAGACTCAATGGGAGGGAGATAAAGACCATATACAGGCTTGAACGGCGTAAATAAGCTTTCCTGAATCAGTGTATAAAGCTGACTTCCAGAATAAGGTTGTCCAATACCAAAAGGGGATTTAGGGAATCTTGCCCATAGCCCTCGACGGTTAGGCGCCACAATAAGCAAACGGCCACCATCCACCAAAACACGCCATGCTTCGCGCAGCAATTGCCGCGTATCTTCTGCGCCTTCAAGACCGTGAACGAAAAGGAGGCGATTGACAGATTGATCAGCCAACGGAATGATATTATCTTCCGCTAAAGCAACTTTATTGGCCTCATTTTCCGGCCAGAAAATCGCCCCTTGTGACGCTGGCATGATGGACAACACGCGTTCAGCACGCAGCTGAAACTGGTTTAAATAAGGAATAGGATAGCCATAGCCAACGACGCAATCTCCAACGGCATCGGGCCATATGGTTGCAATATATTTTGCAATATATTTCTGCACATATTTCCCCAACGGGCTTTCATAAAAACGGTGAAGGTCAGCGATATCCATACGCATAAGAACATTATATCCTAATTTAAAGACATACCTACAAAGTTCAACATCAACCCTAATATATTTATGAAATAGGCACTAGATATATATTCTTTTATCACCCGAAATACGAAAAAAGCCGCCATTATTAATTGTATACATGGCGGCATAGCAAAGCAAAATTCTCAATTTTTAATCTTTTTTCGCCCCTTTGAGCTTCGTAATGACGGGGTCGAATTTTTCTATCTCGCTTGAAGCCTTAAACTTTTCAGTTCTTGGTATTTCACCTGTTCTTTGCATCATCTCATGCTCATGGCTCTCTTCACGAAGGGAGTCCATTTTTTTCGTTCTCAACTCACCCCTAATTTTAGCATTTGAGTTAGGATCGAGAAGAGTACGCCATTTCTCAGCTCCACTAAGTCTTTTAAAAGTCGCACTATACCTCTCACTGAAATTTATGACCTCTTGCCCAAGAATTTTTTCAGCCATGCCTTTCCAAAATCTTTCATCATTTAAAATATTGTGGCATTCTGAAGAAACCAATCGCATCGTCAAAAGATCTTTATGGGGAAGATATCCCATAATCTCAGCTTTCATTTCTGTAGGTAAATTATCAAAACATCCTTGATCTGAGGCATCTGCTTTAAATGCTGCGCTACTCATTCCACAAATTCCGACAAGACTCAATACCACGGAATTTAAACTTATTTTCTTGATAGACATTACTAACTCTCCCTTGTTTATACTCTTAAAATACGCTTTAAAAATTAAAAGGCCGTTAACTGAAGTGAAAATAATCTGTCGAATTCTTTCTGCAGGCGAAAATAAATTTATCCCTTAGAAAAGCATCCCTCATACCAATTCTGATTGACAGCCGCAGCAAGCTCGCGTAAGTGAATAACAACACGGAGAGGTGGCCGAGCGGTTGAAGGCGCACGATTGGAAATCGTGTATACGGGAGACCGTATCGAGGGTTCGAATCCCTCTCTCTCCGCCATCGATTATTGTGATAAAGCCGATACACGCCTGTGGCATGATGACACATGGTCTTCTGTGCTTATGAAAAAGGGCGAGACTGCCAGGCTCTTTACGCTTTGTTTACGCAAATAACCTTTCTTCATCCTCGCCCTCTAGTTTTTACTTAGGCTCTAATCTCTTTTAATATAGGTTATAGTAAAGCTTACTTCGCCAGAAAGAGCACGAGTTATATCAGAAAGATTAATACCTGAAAGAGCCCCTCCCTTGAAGGAAGTAATGGGTCTGGCAGGGTCCCTGCTCTCATCATTAAGGTCCACTACATTCTTAGTTCCAGGAAAAGGATCTCCTCCATCCCCCTGATTGTCATCAAAGGCATTCTCAAGATCATGCTGTCCATCGGCTTGAACGAGTTGTAATCCTGGACTATCGGGAGAAAACATTTCTTTAGACTCATCCACTTTCCATACTAAGAGTCCTTCTCCAGGTAACCTGCTATCAAATCCAACTCTCATTCTGTTTTCTAATAGTAAGTATTGTGTTGGTTTGAAGGCAGGACTTGTAAGTTTAATGATCTTATAACCTGGCATTGTTGTGAAAGGGGGAAGGGTAAGAGACATTTTATCACCTTCCATCGTTGAAGCATCTATTGTTTCTGTCTCAACCCATTTGTGTTGCATTTTATGTAAAGCAGCGGGATGAACTGGACGAGCTCCGCCTCCACCATAAGAACCACTTGCCATTAAATCCCACATACCAGAGCCATCCCAAGTCTTTCCATCTTCGTCATAGTTTGGATCATAAAAATCATCCCATTGAAAAGCTAAATGCCCTAGCTCATGGGAACATACACCTACATCACAATCATGTGGCACTGTTAAATAAGTAGAAGCATGTAAGCCTGGTGATACTTGAATAGGAGTTCTAAGGTTCCATTTATGGGACCAGATATCATTTCCCCGAATAGATGGATGTAAACGTTCTGCTCCGCTACCAGCATGAATTAAGAATAGAGCCGTGATAATACCGTTATCTAAAACATCAAGCTCTTTCTCAAACGAAATACCTTTTTTTAAAGCAACTTTTACAGCATCTTCAGCCATTCTAGGGGCATTTCTCGGATATGAGCCCCATTCTCCTCCTGATTCACCATTCGTATAGTACGAATAAGGATTTGGCATTCTTAGCCATCCATGAACCGATCCTTTGATAGATACCTTATCCAGACTAACTTCTTTATAGTAGTCTTTCATGCTGCCTGATAAAAGTTTCTTGTCTGAAAATAATAAATTTTCATAATGTTTACGTGGAAGTCGACCAACTTTGTCTTTGAAATCTATTAGCAAAACTTTTACATGCAGCTCTCCTGCGACGGGCTTACTGGGAATAGAGATTCTCCGTATGCCTGAAGATTCGATTGAAACATTATCTCTTCCTTCCTGATGTGAACAGGATGGTACATATCCAGCTAATTTTAAGTAATCCTTAAAAGTTAATTTTTCCACTTTTTCATTGGCATCTAAATACTCAGCATAAAGCCATGAGATAACTTGTGGGGAAGGTGGAACTGTTTTTGGGAATGAATACTTACTCTGTGCTTCTTTCTCTTCACTAGATACAACCGATGCAAACGTATAGGTACATAAACTCGCAAAAATTAATGGGATTCCAAAAAATGCCCTACATTTTTTATAATTCATGATAGGCTCCTTTCTAGTTTTCAGTTAGAGAAGTAGGAGATTTTCAACAAGAAAGCTCTGTCACATTTTCCCTTTGCAAGTCACAATCTCCCTCCATGAACTTCTAAATTTTTAGAAGTTGAAGTTAGTATGTTATGAGATCAAAAAATCTCATAAGATAAAAAAAATGTTTAATTAAACTTGTCGAAGCGCCTCTAGAAGCACCTGGCCTCACTAAAACTCAATGTCTGAATTCCAATCGCACACTTTTCTAGAGTCCTTATACTAGGTGCAAGGTGGAATCATTTAACTTCATCAAACAGATAAAAAATGCTAGCAAAAGAACAAAAATTTTACCAAGCCCTTATCGATAAAAATTCAGACTACGAGGGTATATTTTTTATTGTCGTAAAAACAGCAGGCGTATTTTGTCGTCCAACATGCCCTGCAAGAAAACCAAATCTTGAGAATAACGATGGGGTGATTAACTTAAAATTTCAGGATATTTCCATATCAAATAAGAGGAAAGTTGAGTCTCCTGAAACACTAAAGTAAAGAGATGATTCTTCTTGAATCCCCATTCCATCCCCTTGATCTAATTCGTAGCCATTGAGCATTAGCTTGCCCTCGACTATGTGAATCCACTGATGCGTTCCTTTGGGTTTATAAGAGAAACTTTCCGAGGCGAGAAAACGACCTTCATATACCCAAGCATTTGTTCTGAGCTTTATTGTATTTTCACCCTTATTCCCTTCAGGGACTGCAACCAAATGAAGTCCTTTTTCTTCCCGTAAGGAGATTTGATCATACCGCGGTTCGGCCCCTCGAATGTTGGGAAGAAGCCATATTTGCAAGAGATGAACAGGCGTTTGCGAAGACGGATTAAACTCACTATGGAGAACGCCGTGCCCCGCACTCATATATTGCATTTCCCCAGGCTTAATTTGGGTTCCATTTTCCATACTATCTTGGTGTTCTAGCGACCCGCTCATGATGTAAGTCAAAATTTCCATATCGCGATGAGGATGGGTTCCAAAACCTCGGCCAGGCTGTACAAAATCTTCATTGAGAACTCTTAGTGAGCCAAATTGACGCCATTGCGGATCAACGTAATCGCCAAAAGAAAAGGCATGATAGGTTTGCAACCATCCATGATCTCGAAAGCCGCGATCTGCACATCGTCGAATAAGATACATTTTTGCCTCATTTTTGATTTATCTATAAAATAAATGAAGAAAAAATTCTTGTCTCTGTTAAATTTTAGCTTTTCACGATCCTCAAAATATGTTTACATCCCCAAAAAGGAAACAAAAATGACAAAAAGTAAAAATATCCTTTTATTAATTGCGCTTTTATTCACAATCTCTCAACAAAGCTTTGCTTCTCTTCCTGAGATAGAAAAACAGGGACCTGAGATTATTCCACATCTCCTCACAGGCGCTGGGGAATTTGCAAAATTGACAGAAGAATATCTTCAAGATATTTCTCAAAACACCATCATCCTGACGGATGTGCACGGCGTTGTCACCAATTATTCAGAACCAAATCAACAACCGTATGATTGGGATACGAAAAAAACAAGATACGAATCCCGTGGTGATATGGTCCCTTATTTAAAGAATCTTATGGCACGCAAGTACGTGATCCTTTTTTCAAGCGCTTGGCCAAACCCAGAAGAAACTTTTACATGCCTTAGTGAGTTGGATTTACTCTCTCAGGAAATGGCGGTTCAAAAAGGGAGTCACGCCGTTAAAACTATTCGAAAATATCCCCCGGTTACAGACCAAGAATTTAATGAAGCTGCAAAAGATAAAACTTTGCTAGCAATTCTTGAAAACCGCCCCTCTGAAGAAACGATCACTACCCCTTACGACTTTATCCAAAAAGGAAATTGCATCTCTGTTAACTCTGATTGGGGATACTATCGTAGCAAAGCACTAGTCCCTGATGTGTATTTTGAAAGAAATTCTTCTTCCTCTCCAATAGACACCCTTATATTTATGGAAGATAGTGAACTTAATATTCGGATATTTATGAATCAACTTTCTTTAACAACCTACTATCCGACGCTGAAAAAAGTCATTATTTTTAAATTTCCTAAGATTCAGGGAGAAGTTCGAGACGAAGACAACATTGATCCTGCACTATTGTAAAAAATGATTTGTGAAGAAAATTATATAAACTAACAACGCAAGCAAACTTAGTTTTATACTTACTTCATCACCTTATAACTAGAAAAAGAATTGTGTGATGACCAAAATATTTCTTATTTGTTTAATTTTTTTGACCCATTCCTCATCGGAACTTATTTCTTGTCCTTCAGAAGAAGAAACACCTCGTCCTCTCAGAGTTGTCTTAGAAGAACCTAAATCCATAAAATCACTTCAAAATATTATTGATGCATGTTTAGAAGAATATCCCCGAACAACCATTTTGTTTGTTCAAGTTGAGGGCATCGTCACAGATGATCCTGCCCCAAAATCTGACTATGTGATGCCTCCTATGCCTTATGCAGGTTTGGTCACATACACGCCAGAAAAACTACCTCCTAAAGCTCGAGGAGGGCTTCAAAATACGATGGTTGATTATTTAAAAGGTCTCATGAATAAAGGTGTACCTATTATATTTATGAGCCATCTATTATTGCCTTTTCAAACTATTGAAAGACTGAAATTTCTTGGATTGGTCAGTCAAAACAAAATTTCCCAAAGGATTCCATTAACAGACTCTGTTAAAAATGAAACTTACTATTATGGTGTATATGATAATTTTATCTGGAATGCCTTAATTCATATATTCCCACAAAAATTAAACAAAATAAAAAAACATTTTTATCAATATGCTACCTTTGCTCCTCTTCTATTTTTTTCAGCAGATAGCGCTTGGGAACAAGTTATTATTGTTGATCATACTTATAAATCCCCTGCCCCAGAAGAATTTTTAGAGGGCCTAAAAAATGCTCCTTATTATAACTCACTTGAAGAAATTACGCTCATTGAAATCGATTCTTTTGTAGGCTGGTTAAAAGAAGAAGAATGAAGATTTTTACTTCTTCTTTGCTTTACCTTTATCTTCTTTTTTAGCCCCTCCTAAAACCATTTTACGATACTCTTCAAGATCTCCCTCATAAGGCCGAAGCGTTCCGTCCGCCACAAGCCATAGACGATCAGCCGTATGTCGGAGTAAATGCCAATCATGGGTAATCAAAATCACGGCACCCGCAAAGTTGTTAATTGCCATCATTAATGACTCACGCATCTCCACATCAAGATGGTTTGTAGGTTCGTCAAAGATTAATAAATGAGGCTTTTCAACAGAAATAAGAGCCATGACAAGGCGCGCTTTCTCACCTCCTGAAAGCTTTTCAACAGCCACATCGCTTTTAGTCTTATCAAATCCAAATCGTCCTAAAAACGAACGTATAACCGTCTCAGAAGCCTTTGGCATGAGGTCGGCGACGTGATGGTAAGCTGTATCTCCTTTTTTGAGATCTTCAGCCTGATGTTGGTGAAAATAGCCAACACGTAATTTAGGTGAACGATGAAAATGGCCAGATTTTGGCTCTAAACGGCCTGCCAAGAATTTAGCAAAAGTTGATTTTCCATTCCCGTTCGCCCCCAAGAGCGCAATACGGTCTTCTGGCCCTATCGTTCCCCGCAAATGTTGCAGGATTACTTTATCTCCATATCCAAGTGCCACTTTATCATACGTAAGATATGGTGGAGACAAGGCTTCAGTTTCAGGAAAGTCTAGTTTTAAAGTTGGGTCATCTTCCGCCAAAGAAAGAGGTTCAAGTTTTTCAACGGCTTTAAGACGACTTTGAGCTTGACGAGCCTTCGTTGCACTCGCCCGAAAGCGATCTACAAACTTCATCATATGCTTTTTTTGAGCTTCTATCTTCTCATTATAAGCTTGCCCAAAGGCTAATTGTTCTTTACGGGTTTTTTCATAAAAATCGTAATTTCCATTATACGTCGTAATCTTCCCACGATGGAGATGGAAAATTTTCGTCACGACATTATTTAAAAATTCCCGATCATGGCTGATAATCAGCAAGGTTGCATTATAACTTTTTAAGAAATTTTCAAGCCAAAGAGCTGCTTCTAAATCTAAGTGGTTCGTAGGCTCATCTAAGAGCAAAAGATCAGGATGTTGAAAAAGTGACGCTGCGAGGGCAATACGCATTCTCCATCCTCCAGAGAAACTCGATAAAGAACGAAGTTGCTCAGCCTCAGAAAAACCTAATCCCAAGAGAATTTTGGCAGCGCGTGCCTCCGCGGTGTAGGCATCAATTGTCATAAGACGATCATGGATATCACCAATACGATTTGGATCTTCACATGTCTCAGCCTCTAAAAGCAAAGAAGTACGTTCGTGATCTGCATTAATCACAAATTCAAGAGCTGACATCTCTCCGCCCGGGACTTCTTGAGCAACTGTCGCAATTTTAAAGCTTTGCGCAAAATTAAGATCGCCTCCATCCGCGTGAATCTCTCCGAGAATTAAGCGAAATAAAGTTGACTTGCCGATCCCATTCCGTCCGACAAGACCAATTTTTTGACTGCGATCCATTTGCAAGGAAGCTCCATCTAAGAGAGTTCGTCCCGCAATACGATAAGTAAGATTTTTAAGTGTTAACATGTCCTTGGCATACCACAGTCTCGGCCATTTTTCAAATTAACCTTTAACGATTCATTAATTTTCTTTTGAAATATTAGAAAGAAATAAGAGGACATCATAATGGCTAAGGCAGAAAAAAATTCTTTTTCAAAAGAAGTTAAAAAGGTTGAAAAGGATGTAGAGACCTTCGCGGAGAAAGTTAATAAATTCTTTGAAGAAGAGCCCATTCATTATCTGATCTTAGCATGTATTTTCATCGTAGCAACAGTCTCTGGCCTTCAAACAATACACCATATTAAGCAAAAATACGGTGAATTTTTAGAAGTCCTAGAAAAAGGGATTCATTGTCTTTTTGTGATTGAAATGGCTTTCCGTATTATCGTCACAAAAAAGAAATTTTTTCAAAATTACTGGAATATATTCGACCTTACTTTAATCCTTGCAACACTCTACCCTTCCCCTTTCACGCCAACTGTCCTTATCATCTTCAGAGGCCTCACAAGCCTGAATGTCCTCAATATCTTCCCCAAAACACGACACATTATTCAAGGACTTGCAAAATCTACTCCGGGGATTATCAGCGTCTGTTTTCTTGCTTTTATATTCTTTTATGCTTTCAGCTTGATCTCAACAGAACTCTATCGGGAATATGCGCCTGAATTATTTGGTGACATTGGCATTTCTATGCGGACACTTTTTAGCATGGTCGGCGAATTCTCTTGGCTTGAAATATCTCAAACCATGACAAAATACTATCCAGACGCTTGGATCTTTCTCATGATCTTTAACTCTATTCTAGGTTATTTTGTCTTTAATCTTGTGGTAGGAACGATTGTGGGCGCCATGTCAGAAGTGGTAGAAGATGATATGCGTCGTAAAGGGACTCACCCGCTTGATAATCATATTAAAAGTCTAAAAGAAGAATTAGCAGAAATAAAAAGAGACCTGGCTCTATCTAAAAGAAAATAATTTTTACAAATAGGAATTTTTATGCTATTTATCACCCTTAATAAGGATGATAAATACAATTATTTTTACCCATAAGGAATTACATGAGTTATTTTTTTAAAAAATTCTTCTTTATATTAACTTCTATACAAAGTTTTTCAACCGGTTGGGGGTCATCTCTTCCCCTTAAAAACAACGACCAATTTTCTGAAGATCAAGTTGTAAAACAATCTTTAATTCTCCAATCAAAAATCTCAGCTCTTGTACCTATGCCACGACAGCATAGACCTTATCTCTATAAGCTCACGCCGCCTCAAGACTCTAATTATAAAAAGTTTACAGTATTAGGAACAAATCATGCATACCCTCACTGCATGCTGCCCCCTTCTGTTTTAAAGAAATTCTCAGAGGCTCAACACGCCATCTTCGAACTCACCCCAGAGTATTGGGCGGATAAACGATCAGTGACCAAGGAAGAACTTAAACGCACTGGTGCCTTTATAAACATCCCTGCTGAAGTTGAGCGTCTTGTTAAACAACAACTAGAATGGTTGCAAGCATTTTATGAAGAACAAGAAATTGAAAATCCTTCTCTTTTTAAGAGAGAAGATAAAATATCATTTTTACAAAGCAAGCAAGCAGAAGAAGAACTAAGAATCAAAGAGTTCTTAACAAATTGGGACAATTCTCTTTCAGATGAAAGGCGTCAATACATTCTTGCCCTCCTTCAAGAGGAATTTCCTGAGTTAAATTTAACCGATATTGGGGTATTCCACCCCATAGCTGTGTCTCAATTCCTTCAGGAACTAGAGTACATGAATACTGCACCCAACCATCTCGAAGTAATAGATCACTATTTATACCGATATTCTTTAGAATCTTCTATACCTGTTTATAACTTAGATACCATTACTTTACGGTATGAAGCACAATTAAATGAATTTGCCGAAAACGTAATTTCTTTAGATATTTTTTCTATTGAATCCTCGATTGAATTGATGGCAGCCCCCTCAAAACCTCTTCAGCAAAAAGCACCGCGCTCTTTAGAAGATCACATGGAAATCTCCATAATTTATGATTATCATCATAATAGATGGAAAGCCACAAACAACTCAATTGCCTGTGACTTGAGAACCCAAGCATGGCTTCCTAAGCTTGAAAAGTATATACAATTAAAAGAAGACACTTTTGTTGCTGTGGGCATCGCCCATACCCCAGACATTCTTAAATGGGCCCAAGAGAAGGGCTATACTATTAAACGAAGCAAACATTAGCCCCAAAGTCATCGACCTCCCCCAGAGAGGGAAGCTTTTTTGATCTACAAAAAAAAGAGCTGCATTTCTGCAGCCCTTCTTTTTTAACCTGTGACAAAATGAGCTGAATTTAGAAATCCATACCACCCATGCCGCCCATTCCGCCCATGCCACCCATTCCGCCTGGCATTCCAGCTGCCGCATCTTTCTTTTCAGGAAGATCTGCAACCATCACCTCGGTTGTAATGAGAAGACCTGCAACAGAAGCAGCATCTTGAAGTGCTGTACGCACAACTTTAGTTGGGTCAATAATACCAGCCTTATACATGTCAACATATTGACTTGTTTGGGCATCGTACCCTTGCTTTGCATCTTTTCCTTCAATCAGCTTATTGGCAACGACTGAACCATCTTCACCCGCATTAGTTACAATTTGGCGAATTGGCGCTTGAAGAGAACGGCGGATAATATCAATACCAACGCGTTGCTCGTCATTTGCAAACTTAAGATTATCTAAAGAAGAAATTGCATAAAGAAGAGCAGAACCACCTCCAGGAACAACACCTTCTTCAACCGCAGCGCGTGTTGCGTTCAATGCATCTTCAACACGATCTTTGCGCTCTTTAACTTCAACTTCTGTTGCACCACCCACGTGGATAACAGCAACACCACCGGAAAGTTTAGCCAAACGTTCTTGAAGTTTTTCACGATCATAATCAGAAGTTGTCTCTTCAACTTGAGCACGAATTTGATTACAACGAGCTTCGATATCTTTTGCTGCACCAGCACCATTAACAATAGTGGTGTTTTCTTTGTCGATAACAACTTTTTTCGCTGTTCCAAGCATATCAATCGTGACATTTTCAAGCTTCAAACCAACATCTTCAGAAATCACTTGTCCATTTGTAAGGATTGCAATGTCTTCAAGCATTGATTTACGGCGATCACCAAAACCTGGCGCCTTAACAGCTGCCACTTTAAGGCCACCACGAAGCTTGTTCACCACGAGAGTTGCAAGAGCTTCACCTTCGACATCTTCAGCAATAATAAGTAACGGGCGACCAGACTGAACAACTTTTTCAAGAACTGGCAACATTGCTTGAAGGCCTGTGAGTTTCTTTTCATGAATAAGGATGAATGGGTTTTCGAGGTCAGCAACCATTTTTTCTGCATTGGTCACAAAGTAAGGAGAAATATAGCCACGATCGAATTCCATTCCTTCAACAACTTCAAGTTCAGTTGCGAATGATTTCGCTTCTTCAACCGTAATAACGCCTTCTTTACCAACTTTATCCATGGCTTCTGAAATAATTTTTCCGATTTCAGATTCACCATTTGCAGAAATCGTCCCGACTTGCGCAATTTCCTCAGAAGTAGAAACTTTCTTGGAACGTGCTTTAAGATCTTCGATAACAGCGTTTACAGCCAAGTCAACACCACGCTTAAGATCCATAGGATTCATGCCTGCAGCAACAGCTTTTGCCCCTTCACGAACAATTGCTTGAGCTAAAACAGTTGCTGTTGTCGTGCCATCACCAGCAATGTCATTAGTCTTGCTTGCGACTTCACGCACCATTTGAGCGCCCATATTTTCGAACTTATCTTCAAGTTCAATTTCTTTTGCAACAGAAACACCATCTTTTGTAATGCGAGGTGCACCAAAACTTTTTGATAGAACAACATTACGACCTTTTGGGCCAAGCGTCACCTTTACAGCATTTGCAAGGGTGTCAACGCCACGTAACATGCGTGCACGAGCATCTGTTGAAAATTTAACTTCTTTTGCTGACATGATTTGTCTCCTTTTAATTAATTATCATCCGTTAAGCGGCAAGAATGCCAAAAATATCAGATTCTTTAAGAATCAAAAGCTCTTCGCCTTCAACTTTAACTTCAGTTCCAGACCATTTGCCAAAAACAATACGATCCCCAACCTTAACATCGAGAGGTCTTACTTTACCGGACTCATCGCAAATGCCAGAACCAACAGCAAGAACTTCACCTTCAATTGGTTTTTCTTTTGCTGTATCAGGAATGATAATCCCACCTGCAGTTTTTGATTCTTGTTCCATGCGTCTTACAAGCACGCGATCGTGGAGTGGTTTAAATTTCATGTCGTGTCTCCTTTCTCTAAAAGACGAAAGTTGCTCTTCATCTGTCTTTAAGCCCTACATTAGCACTTAACCAGGAAGAGTGCTAATTATATAACATGGCACCCTAAAATCGTCAATTATGAATTAAAATTTCAGAATTAAATTTAAGATTTAGCAAGGTTTATAGTTGCATATTTTTGAGAAAGAAGTAGAGTCAGTTTTTGCAAAATTGCAACCCTTCTTACGCCCCCTGAAGTCGTAAGAACAGACTTTGCCGACATAGTTTAAAGTACTTTACTAGGAGGTTTAAGTAACATATTGAAAATTATAATTTTCTATTCTTTTATTTTAGTCAGAGCTTTTAAAATTTTTAATCGCTTCATTTTGAGGATATAAAAATCATGACTCTTCCTCAAAAAAAATCTCCTTCTCAAGTTTCAAAAATTGATTTTCTCCCGTGGAAAATTTGGGCGTGTGGAAGCTTTTTCTACTTTTTTCAATTTATTTTGCGCATTTCTCCTAGCATTATAACCGAAGATCTTATGCGGCATTTCAATGTTCAAAGTTATGCTCTAGGCATTCTCTCTGCTTTTTTCTATAATGCCTACGCTTTAATGCAAGTCCCGATAGGAATGATTGTTGATCGTTTTGGGCCTCGCAAAATCCTTGCTTTATCTTGTTTTACAACGGTCATTGGTACTTTGATATTTTCAATGGCGCAGACCCTTACTGTAGCTTCTTTTGGGCGCCTTTTAATTGGAGCAGGCTCTGCTTGTGCCCTCTTGGGTAGTATTAAATTAATTACCTTATGGTTTCCTCCTCAACGCGTAGGACGACTTATTGGATTAACTATTTTCTTAGGAACATTAGGCGCAAGTATAGGCGGCGCTCCCTTAGCTTTTCTCATAGAAAAAACCACTTGGAAAATTTCTTTTTTCCTTCTTGCGGCTCTAGGACTCTGTTTAACCATTACCATATGGTTTGTTGTAAAAGACAAAAATCCAGAAGAAAATCCTTGGAATCGCTCTCTAAATCCAGGACTTGAAGGCGCCTCTCTTCTCAAAGGATTATTAATAACTATTCGAATGCCTAAAATATGGATTATCGCTGTTTATAGTGCCTTAATGTATGTTCCTATTGCTGCGTTTGCAGATTTGTGGGGCATCCCTTTCATGAGAGAAATGTATAACTTAGATCGCCCCGTCGCAGCCTCCGTTATCTCTATGATTTTTATTGGGGCCGCCATAGGATCTCCGATTAGCACTTTTCTTTCAGACCATTATAAAACTCGTCTCTGGCCTATGACGATCGCTGCCATTGGCTCTTCTCTTGTATATGTGACTATTATTTACGTACCTAATATCCCTCTCAGCGTTATGTACATCCTTCTTTTTCTTGCTGGTATATTCTACTCAGGAAAGATTCTTTCCTTTGCTTCAATTTGCGATATTGTCCCTCATTCTGTGAGTGGGGTTGCGATAGGCTTTGCAAATATGACCGTAATGCTGAGTGGTGTCATTTGCCTCCCTCTTATTGGTGGACTTTTAGATCAATTCTGGCAAGGCAAGATCACAAATGGGCTTCCTGATTATACCTTAGGAGAATGGCGATTTGCTCTCATGCCGATTCCGTTCAGTATACTAATTGCTCTTCTCCTTTTGAAATTTATCCCTGAAACTTTTCCCGAAGATCTGAAAAAGCCCCTTCATTCTGCTCCTCTTGAATAATATCATCTGTTGCTAGCTTGAATGATTTCTTTTTCTTTGTTAGAAAGACCCTATGAAATCTATAAAAAAAACTTATTTCATGCATTATCTCCCCTGGGCCATTTGGCTGTGCGGCGGTCTATTTTATTGTTATCAGTTTATTTTACGTGTCTCTCCCAGCATCATGACCGAAGAGCTTATGCGGGCTTTTCAAGTGAATGGGTATGCTTTAGGGGTTTTGAGCGCTTTTTATTATTATGCCTATGATGCGTTACAGATCCCTCTAGGATTTATTATGGATCGTTTTGGTCCTCGACGTGTTTTAACTTTTTCAACCTCTCTTTGTGTCTTAGGAAGTTTTCTATTTGCAAGCGCAACCATCCTTCCTTTTGCAGCGATAGGAAGATTACTGATGGGAGCAGGCTCAGCGTGTGCTTTTATTGGGACACTAAAGTTAGCGACTCTTTGGTTTCCGCCTCAAAAAGTAGGAAAAATCATTGGTTTTACGATGGTTTTAGGCACCATAGGAGCAACTTCAGGAGGAGCTCCTTTAGCCTTTTTACTTGAATATATTGGATGGCGAGCGTCACTTCTTTTAATAAGTGGTCTTGGACTGCTGCTCGCTTTAGCAATGTGGTTTATTATACGAGATAAAAATAATACTTCTTCTTCAATAGAACCTCTTTTACCTTCAGCCAACGATTTATGGAAAGGTTTATCTAAACTCTTACGGAATTCGCAATTTTGGATTATTGCCACTTATAGCTCACTTATGTATGTCCCTCTTTCTGCCTTCGCAGATTTATGGGGTGTTCCCTATCTAAGCACAATCTACCATTTGGAACGCAAAATAGCCGCGAGTGCAATTGCAATGATCTTTTTTGGGATTGCTATCGCAAGCCCTATTACAACCTATCTTTCTGATTATTTTCAGACCCGCCGCTATCCTATGATAATTTCCGCTATCGTTTCTGTTATTCTATATGCCGTAATTATATTTGTGCCCATTCCCTTACCCGTTATGTACGTCCTTCTCTTTCTCACAGGAATCTCTTTTACTGGGCAATTATTAGGCTTTGCTGCAATATGTGAAATTATTCCCTCATCGATGAGTGGCCTTACATTGGGGCTAACCAATATGACGGTGATGTTGAGTGGTGTTATCTTTCAACCTTTCATTGGCTGGATCTTAGATAAAGCCTGGAATGGAAAAATCGAACAAGGTCTGCCATTTTATACTCTTGAAAATTGGAAACTTGCTTTGGCTTCTATTCCTTTGTGTCTTATTCTAGCTTTATCACTCACATATTTTATTCGTGAAACATTTACGAAAAATCCTGTATCATCTTAATTGAAGATCGAAGCTATTTAGAACCTATATTAATTTAAAGAAATATTTAGAATGTTAATATCCTCATCTCCAATTCTTGTTACCGGTGTTGCAGGTTTTATTGGTTACAGTTTAACTTTACATCTTCTTAAACAGGGGATGTCTGTCATTGGCATAGATAATATCAATGATTATTACGATGTTTCACTTAAACAAGCTCGATTAAGAAAATTAAAAGATTTTCCTCATTTTACATTTTATCAAGCCAATATTTCTGATCGAGATCGCATACAGCAAATTTGGGATGCCCATCCTTCAATTCTACAAATCGTGCATTTAGCTGCCCAAGCAGGCGTTCGTTACTCTCTTATGAATCCATTTGCCTACATAGAAGCAAATATCGTGGGACACATGGTCATCTTAGAACTTGCACGGCAAAGAAAAGGATTTCAGCACTTTATTTATGCAAGTTCTTCTTCTGTATATGGTAGCAATACAAAATTACCCTTTTCTGTTGAAGATCATTGTGACACCCCAATTTCATTATATGCCGCAACAAAAAAGGCCGATGAACTAATGACGCATTCCTATGCTCATCTTTATCATATTCCTTCAACTGGGCTTCGTTTTTTCACTGTATATGGTCCTTGGGGACGACCTGATATGGCTGCCTTTTTATTCACAAAAGCGATCGTTGATAATCAACCTATTCAGGTATTTAATCAGGGAAAAATGAAACGAGATTTTACTTATATTGATGATATTATAAAAGGAATTATGGGAGCTTTAAATGCGCCTCCTTCTCGCGATACCGTTGATCCTCCCCATAAAATTTATAATCTTGGGAATAATAAAAGTGAGAAACTTATTGATTTCATTAAATCAATTGAGCAAACGCTGGGGAAGAAAGCCATATTAGAAATGCTCCCCCTCCAAGCCGGAGATGTTCCTGAAAGTTTAGCTGATATCACGACCTCTGAGCAGGATTTAAATTATTCTCCTACAACACCTATTTCTCACGGCATACCAAAATTTGTTGAGTGGTATAAAGAATATTACAATGTCTAATTTTTATAAGTCAGTTAATTTTCTTATGATATTAGTTTAGACGCCTATATAACGTGATGCCCAAGCTTTTATGATATTTGCAATATAAGAAGCATCTGTTTGTTTAGTTAATAAATGATCCATTCCATCAAGACTCAAAAAACTCTTCGGATGAGATGCCGCCGTAAATATTTGATTTGCATTACGAATATCAACAACAGGATCTTCCGGAGCATGCATAACAAGTAAAGCTGCTTTAAGCTTAGATAATGTCTCTCCCATGTTGTAATTCTCGAGCGCTTCAAAAAAATTCTTCCGAATTTTAAAGGGACGCCCTTCAATTAAAACTTCTGCTTCCCCATAAAGCATTACGTCTTCTCTAACCGAATGAACCCTCTTTGCAACGTGTCCAGGATCATAAGGAGAATTCAACGTAACCACGGCACGAATATTTGAAAACTTGCTTGCAGCAACGAGAGCAGCGGTCCCTCCTAAAGAATGTCCTATGATTAAGGTAGGAGACTCATGATTGTTTTGTAGATAATGAGCAGCTGCTAAAATATCTTGGACATTTGTTGTAAAGTTCGTCTCTGCAAAACAGCCTCTACTCTCACCTAATCCTGCTAAATCAAATCTTAATGTTGCAATCCCAAGTTGCGCAAGTTCAGCGCTAATACGTCGACTTGCATGATGATCTTTTGAACACGTGAAACAATGAACATAAATTGCATAAGCACACGGCTGAAAAGGAGGTAAAACTAAGTGAGCCGCAAGCTCACTCATACTCCCAGGGAAGAAAAATCTTTCGATAGTTATAAGCTCTTTTGTCATTGACTATATCATCTGCTCTGCTTTTTTTATTTTATTATCTTGTTTACATGCTCTTATTTATCAAGCGAGGCGCTCTTCAAGGATAGAAGTATAATCAACGGAATACACAAAAGCGCACTTAACGCATAAAAATCATGCCAATTAAGCTGATCTGCAAGCCATCCTCCGATTGAAGAGAAAGTAACACGTGCTAAGGATCCAAATGATGATAAGAGCGCATAATGCGTTGCTGTATGTGGCATACGGCACAAAGAAGAAAGGTAAGTTATGAAAGCTGCAGTCCCCATCCCACAAGCTAAATTCTCAATTCCAATAGTTACAAATAACATTAAAATATTATGGCCAACTTGGGCTTGAATAATAAACATCAGACAAGAAAAAATCTGGAGAAAACCACAAATAAAAAGCGTGTCTATTAACGGTTTTCTGACTAAAAGAATTCCGCCAATAAGCCCTCCACACATCATTGCTCCTATCCCAAAGAATTTAGCAACGTTCGCTATTTCTATTTTTGTAAAACCAATTTCAAGCAAGAAAGGGATACTCATGACATTTAAAATTGTATCAGGGAATTTATAAAAAAGGATAAATAGAATGATTATCCCCCAATCCTCTCGGTTGATAAAAGTTTTCATAGGAGAAGAAACCAAAGTGCGAAATTTTGCTTGCAGCATTGGCGATGATATCTTTTTTTGAGAAAATTTTGAATATTTCGGTTCATGGCTTAAAAGAGTTGCGACAATCCCTATCATAACAAAAAATGACATAAAACTATAAGTCGCAAGCCAACTAAAATTCGTGGCTAAATAAAGAGCTCCTGCCCCCGAAACCCACATTCCAAGACGGTAACCAAAAACGCTGGCGCCCGCTCCAATACCGGCAGATTTAATGTCTAAAGATTCCACCCGATAGGCTTCTATAACACTATCCTGAGTTGCAGAACAAAAAGCAACTACAGTTGCCGCCCCTGCTGTCATCCAAATATTTTGAGAAGGATCAGCAAATCCTAGTAAAACTAATGAAATCATTAATGAAAGCTGGGTTATAAGCATCCATCCTTTTCTCTTCCCTAAGAAACGGCCGAAAAAAGGTAATTGCCAACTATCTATAATCGGGGCCCACAAAAATTTGAGAGTATAAGGAATTGTTACGAAAACAAATAAGCCTATTGTTGTTTTATTAACCCCAACTTCTGACAGGCGCACATGAAGTGTTGCTAATGTTAATAAAAAAGGCAACCCACTTGAAAAACCCAAAAACAAGATGCTCAAAATACGTGGTTCTTTGTAAAGAGTAATAGCTTGTATCCAACTTCTCAAAATTAAAGAACCTCACCATGTGTGGGTTAAAAAAGAAAAACATTTATCGCATACTATAACTTCTTTAAAGGATAAATCAATCTTCAATCAGAATTAATGCTTTTTTGACAATTTTAATTACTCTTATAGACTTTTAAAGCTAAATAAGATTTAATCGACTCGCGTTTTAATTGCCATTTAGCTAAACTTACCATGCACCAATACAAAAGTAATATTGAAAAAAAACCTTTTAATTCCAGTAAGATAAAAACATTCTTATTGCAAAGAGTCGATGAACTTTTGGGAATAGGTTTCTTGGGATCTGCTGTATTTATATTCCTTAGCTTATACAGCTATGATCCTTTAGACCCTTCATGGAATACTCTTGTGGATGGCCCCTTGCAGAATTACGGTGGCATGACCGGAGCTTTTCTTGCAGATTTGCTACGACAAGGCTTCGGATCAGCAAGCTATCTTATTCCGATTACTTTCTTAATTTGGAGTTTTTATTTACTAAAAGTGAAGAAGTTACGATTTTTGGGTTTAAGAATTTTAGCTCTTTTTCTAAGCCTTTTATCAACTTCAAGCTTATTTTATCAACTTTTCAGCGCAAACTTGGTACCCACAAATAGTGGTGGAGCCTTAGGCCTTTTGGGAAGTTATCATTTACAGCAACAGATTTCCCCCTGGAATCTTTCTTGGAACATCCAATTTTCTATTGTAGCATGTTTTTCACTCTTATGCTTCATCGCAGCAAGCGGCCTACATCTAAAACATGCGTGGACAACCTTAAAATGGTGTTATTTTGCTCTTACAAGACCTATTTCTTTCTTAAAGAAATTCTCTTCTAGAGATTTGTATCATTGGGTTCCTTCTTTCAAAGAGAAGGCGGTGGCTTCAACTCATACGCTATCTTCTCACGAAGAACCCCACTTTGAACCTTTCTCTCAAGAAAAATCACTTTCTCAAGAAATCACGCCTTCTGGTGCTCCTGAAATTAAAATCATGGATCCTTCTCCTCAACCTGTAAAAAAATCTCAGCAAAAGATTTCTGAGGCTAGACAAAGAAAAGAACAACCTCTCAATCTCACGCAGAAAGATAGTTATCATCTACCTTCACTCGATTTACTTACAGCAGAACCTGTCGCAAGTAAAAACAGCAAAATCCCCGAGAGTATTCTCCGCCAAAATGCCCAACAATTGATGACGATTCTTGAAGATTTTGGGATCAAAGGAGAAATCACGCAGGTGCGCCCAGGCCCCGTCGTTACGCTTTATGAATTAATTCCAGCACCGGGCATTAAAGCTTCTCGTGTGATTGGCCTTGCGGATGATATTGCTCGTTCAATGAGTGCGCTTTCTACCCGTATTGCCGTTATTCCAGGACATAATGCCATTGGTATCGAACTTCCTAATAAAGATCGTCAAACGGTCTTTTTGCGAGAACTTTTCAAAAGTCAAGATTACGAAGCTCCCAGTATGAAACTTGCTATTGCGCTTGGAAAAGACATTAGTGGAGAGCCCGTTATCGCTGATCTTGCCCGTATGCCGCACCTTCTTGTAGCAGGAACCACAGGATCAGGAAAATCCGTCGGAATTAATGCGATGATCCTCTCGCTTCTTTATCGCCTCCCTCCTGAGCGTTGTCGTTTTATTATGATTGACCCAAAAATGCTTGAATTGTCTGTCTATGATGGAATTCCTCATCTTTTAACACCGGTCGTGACCGAACCTAAGAAAGCTGTTTTTGCACTCAAATGGGTTGTCAAAGAAATGGAAGAACGCTACCGAGCCATGTCCAAACTTGGGGTCCGAAATATTGAAGGCTATAATACGCGCCTTTCTCAAGCGCAAGCTCAAGGGGAAGTCTTATCGCGCCAAGTCCAAACGGGGTTTGATCCTGAAACTGGCCGCCCGGTATATGAGACACAGCCCTTAGATATGTCACCCCTTCCTTACATTGTTGTTTTCGTGGATGAAATGGCAGATCTGATGCTTGTTGCAGGTAAAGATATTGAAGCGGCTGTTCAACGCTTAGCCCAAATGGCGCGTGCAGCAGGTATCCATATTATTATGGCAACGCAACGTCCTTCTGTTGATGTCATTACCGGCACAATTAAGGCAAACTTTCCGACGCGAATTAGCTTCCAAGTGACTTCTCGATTTGACAGTCGCACGATTTTAGGTGAACAAGGAGCTGAACAACTTTTAGGGCGTGGCGATATGTTATTCATGGAGCCAGGTGGCAAAATTCAACGTGTCCATGGCCCTTTCGTGGGTGACAGCGAAGTCGAACAAGTTGTCCGTTTCCTTAAAGCTCAAGGAACCCCTCAATATATTGAGACGATTACAGAAGAACACAATGACGCACCTTTAGGCTCTTTTGGAAATGATGAGGATGGAGGAGATCAACTCTATCATCAGGCCATCGAGCTCGTCCGTCGAGAACGTAAAGCTTCAACTAGCTTCATTCAACGCCATCTTCAAATTGGCTATAATCGTGCAGCACGTATTATGGAACAAATGGAAAATGAGGGTATTGTGAGTGCTGCAAATCATGTGGGCAAACGAGAAGTCCTTCTTCCCGTTGCCTCTTAACAATCAAGGATAGATCAATGAAAAAGTTACGCCTCTTAATACTCGCCTTAATACTTCCTTTACAAGTTTTCTTATCGAGAGCTCAAGGTGAATCTTCCGCACCCGCCCTCAAAATGGTGGAAACTTATCTAAATGAGGCCCGTACCTTTACAGCAGACTTTGAGCAAATTGATAACGCGGGGAAGCTTTCTCATGGAAAATTCTATCTCTCTCGTCCTGGGAAATTGCGTTTACAGTATACGGATCCAACGCCTTTAACAATTGTTGCAGATGGTCAATTTCTCATTCACCATGACTCAAGTACCCGAGAAACGACTACCATGGCTCTTTCTGAAACGCCTGCTGAATTTATCCTCCGCGAAAATATACGTTTTGACGAAGGGATTAAAGTGACACAATTTCAGGAAGAGAAAAATACTTATAAGGTCACTCTCGCGCGAAGCGCTGTGGCCGAAACAGGAACCTTAACCCTAAAATTCTCAAAAAAACCTTTAAAACTCGTTCAATGGATTGTGATTGATTCTCAAGGGCTTGATACCACGGTTAACCTTACAAACTTAAAAACGAATGTCCCGATTGATCAAAAATCTTTTATTTTTCAAGAATCAATCTCTTAAAAACTAAACTCTTTTGAATAGCGTTTACAGATTCTTAACCCCTCTCTCTTAAGATAAAAGACTTAAACAGGGAGGGAAAAATGTTTACTGAGAAAAATTTATTAAAAACACAGCAAGATCTTTCAATAATTAACTCAAGAGCAACGCTTGATCTTCTTAAATTAAAGTTACTCGCCCTCAGCCTTGCACAACAACAAACAACTACAAAAGAAAATCGTTTTTTTAATTCATTTGTGCGCAATCGGTTAGATTAATTTATTCTGTTTTTTAGCCCACGGGAACTTATTAATCTTCCAGATTAATAAGGATCCCTATTTGTTCTCTTTAAGCATTTAAAATAAAATAATTAGCTCTTTTCTTTGCCGCAATAGGACTATCTTTATTTACATCTAATCTTGAAAAATATCTCTAACATTGGAAATCTCTCCCTTTTCCTCTAAAGGAATATCTATTAATTGTTTTTCTAATCCTAAACAAAGCATTATTTCATTCCGAGAAGAGATAATTTCCCAATCAATGGAAGGATTCACATATTGATCTGGCTTATAGACCTCTTGTAAAATTGAAAACACTTCTTGTAGAGTCCATTTTTTAAGCATATCGTCATTCACGACTACTTTTATTCTCTGCAGCCCCTCAGAAGGAAGCTCTTGAAGCGTTGATTGAAACTGAGCTTGTATACTCTCCTTCATATGCTCTTTTCTTAGTTGAACTAAGGATTTTATCAACTCATTATGGGCTTTTTGTTGTTGAGATTTTTTCTCTCTAAGATTCATAAAGCTAATAAAAAGATCAGCATTAGGCTTTTGTGGCTCCTCAGATTGCAAAAACTCTAAATAAGTTTTTTGTTCTTCTTCAGAAGAAAATAATTCCTCATCTTCTTCCATGCCAAAAAAACCAAAACCCTCTTTACCTTCTATAGATTCTTGATTTTCCTGTCTTTTTTCTAATATTTTTCTTAAATTTTCAAAAGAAAGATCAGGTGTCTTAAACTCTCTTTTTACTTCTTCAGCCTTACTCTCATACTGCTCTTTTAGGGCATCTAATTCTATTTGACTGAGACCAATAGTGCTGGAAAGATCTTGTTCAGATGCATCTTTTTCTTTCATCAAGGTTAAAATATCCATAGGTTTTAAGGATAGCCCCCAAGTCACTGTTGTTTTTCTAACAGGTCCAAAGTTTACGAAAAAAGTTGGAAATTTAAGTAATAAATCATCTTGTAAAACAGACATCTGTTTTTGACCAAGACCGATAATGAATATTCTTTCCTCAAATTTTTTATAGGATTCTTTAATAAATTCATACACTTTTGCCATATCAAATGGCATGACTTCTTGAGCCATCCATTCGCTTGAGGCCCCTTCTCTCCATTCTCCTGATTCTTGTTCCAGCCATTTGGTTGAGTCTTGTTCTATCCATCCTCCTAATTCTTGCACCAGCCATCTGCCTGATTTTTGCCCCATCACATAGAAAACGGATGGTAATGAAACTTGTTTAGAGGGATCTTTAATAGTAGAATCCTGTACAATTTCTGCAGAAGTCAATAAACCTACTTTGATTAATTTTAGATCAAGTTCTTGTATTTGTTTATGATAAGAATGGTATTCTTTAAGAAGACCTGGAACTACTTTCTTAATTTTCTTATTTTTCTCATATACAATAATTTCTCCCCCTTGATATACGCTCATTAAATTTTTCAGGTTAGTTCTCAATTTTTCAAAAGTACCATCTTCTTGTTGAATTATTTCTAGAGGATCTTGTTGATCTTTCTCTTTCCTTAGAAAAATTTCAAAAGCATATTTTTGATATAAAGAACGATAGCGCCCACCATCAAAACCATAATTGTCGTGCCAATTTTTCCAAGCCTCATAACTCCATATCCCTAAAGATTTATTTTTCTTTTTGCCCTCTTCATATTCTGCAAGAATTTTTTCTTTAATCTCTTTTTCTTCTTTTACTCGAGAAATCCAAGATTCCATGCGTGAAATCAAAATCTTCAATTCGATTATTGAAGATAAAACCCATTCTTCAGGATCCCTACGCGGTCCTTTAATAATATCAAACTCACCTTTTTCTAAAATATTAGGATGAGAAAGAGGTTTAAAACTTTCTCTCTTATTGACATCCTCACTATAAAATTTATTCCGTTTTTCTTGTTGTTCATAAAGGTATTTTTCTTTAGTTGTGTCGCAATTAACTATAGGAAATGGCATAAAGCTATTATCTAATTCAGTAACATCTCGCTCGGGTTTTAACTGAATCTGATGATAAGCCTGTAAATTAATAAGTTCTAAACTTCTAATAGCAGGAATATCTCTAACTATTCCTCGTCTAGGCTCTCGCTCATCATCAGGCCTCCTTAGAAAACCTATTTCTTTTCGCAAATCGAGAGGAGGTAAATATTCTTCATAAGAGTTAGACGCTACGAGAGTCCTGGGACTAGGCACATTTTTCCCGGCATCAGATGCTGAAGGATCACATGTATATTCCATCGAAACGTCACTAGAAAATAAAGAAGTTGTTATTAACAATTTTACAAAAAATACTGTCAATAAATTATAATTACTCATTTAATTCACCTAAAATATATAAATATTTAAATAATATAATTTAAAAGTATTTATTAAATATTAATTTAACATAAAATTAGCGCGGAAATATCAAACAGTTAAAGTCATTTTTATTTTGAATCGTCTTTATGAATCGAAGGAATAAAAAAGGAATTTTTTAGAAATGGTCGGGGCGGAGGGATTTGAACCCCCGGCATCCTGCTCCCAAAGCAGGCGCGCTACCAGGCTGCGCTACGCCCCGAACTGCTCCTTGTTACACGATTTAGAGCCATACAGCAACGAAAAAACCATCAAATTTAAGAAGACCTCGTTGTTATTTTCTATTTGACAAAAATTTTCTTTTCTCTATAAAGTAACGATATCAAAAACGCAATAATTCCATAATGAATAAATTTATGTTTAAGTCCTTAAAATATTTTATATTTATTACTTTTTTTAGCTTTTCTTCTTCGTTTGCAAGTCAAGAATATCAAGAAGATTATAAATCTCCCTATAGCCCTCGTACTTTAAAACTTAAACGTCCTCCAAACTTCCTAAATTTAACTTCAGAGCAAGTTGCATCAATGTTTTTTGATAAAGAGAACGACAGTAGCACCGTTATTCACGACCATGGAAAATATCGCTTGTCTAAATCCCCCGAGGATGAGGATGCCTTTAAACAATTTTTGCTACAAACTATCTCACCAGATATTGCCATCTTCCAAAGAAAAGAAGAGAAAAAATCAAACTCTAATATAGTTGATTTAGAAATTTATCAATGGGATACTGAAAAACAGTTAGGTACCAATCATTTTTACTTTACCATATGTAAAGTTTCTTCACAAAAAGTGAAGAAAAAATCCAAATAAAATGAATGACAATTTAAAAATAATCTAAGACATTTGATTATGAAATTTGGTTCAGAATTTCTCTTCATTAAAAATAAAAAAATTTTTTAAACTTTCCATTAATTAAAGAATTTTATGCTTATTAAAGAATCATAAAATCTTAAGATAGGCTCTTTATTAATGAAAGTGATATCCCTCCTTCTTTTCTCTCTTCAGCTTATAGGATGCACTTCTTCTCAAAAAACTTCTTGCCCTAGAGATTGTTATGAGGCTCCCCAAGCCCCTCTTCCATCTTCCATCCTTTATGAAACCTATAGAGGATCTATTATAGCAAGACAACTTCCGATAGAAGACCGGATCATCGCTGCTTATAATGCCCAAAACATCTTAAAAAAAGGAATCCTTAATCGTCCGTATGCGTGGGAAAGCATTTCTTCCTCTTTTAGGGGCTCTTTTGAGCTCCTCGCCTCTCATGAAGAAAAAAATACGCCTTGTTTTAAATACAAGCAAACTATTGGCTCAGATAATAACGTATTATCGGCTCAAGGGATTGCTTGCCTTGATTCTTATCAAGTATGGCGTATCGTCAATGAAATCCCAGATATTAATCCTTGGTGCACGTCAAATCCACTTGAAGGCCTTAAAACCTCATCAGAACTAAAAACTCGATTATCAAGGTTTGTTGATTAAAATAAATGAGTTACCGAACAGATTTAGGGAGGGGGGCTTTATAAATATATAAAGCCCTTTTAAAATTATTCTTTATGCCTATTTTCTGTTGAGTGAGTTTCCAAAATTTCTTTCCCCTTAGTTGTTAGCACAGATAATGGGTAAATAACTCTTGCACTTCCGCCAAAAGAACCTTCGCTTACATCCATTTGGAAAGAAATTGTTGACGTATCATTTTTAGATACCTTTGAAATACTTCCGTGAAGCTTCCCTAAGCCCTCACCAGAAGAATCTACATTTTAATATTAACAGCTAAAAATTAAAATTTTATGAAGTAGAAATAAGAATATATAAATGCAGATTCTACGAATTATTTAACCTCACAAGCTTTACAAATCGCCTTATATGCTTGCATAGAACCTTTTAAAGAATAGGTATCTTTTGTCTTGGTGCCTTTTGAAGAAATTCCTTCAACGATTAAGCTTTCTCCTACTTTTGTAAGGCGCCGTGTAATCTCTTGATCATCAGAATCAGAGATCGCCCATGCTGTTTCGTTATCAGTAAAAAGGTCGAATTCTTTTTTATGTTTCCCAACCTGGACTGAGAGGGTCACTTTAGAATTCTTGGGGAATTTATAGCCAGCATGAAAACTGACGACATTAAAACTTTTAAGAGAAGGCCTATGCGTAATCATCGCGTATACTTTTCCCCGTTTCTTAAAATCCCCTTCTTGTTTTTTGGGAAGGCTTATCATGTAACAGACTTTCTTCTTTTGCTCAAAAGTCACATAAGCTTTCCAATCCTCAAATGACCCTATCTCTTCAACATTATTCGCTTTTTTTTCAGCAAAAAGGTCAGAGTTAGACACAAAAAAACTAAAGATTAGGCTATAGACATAAAGATATCTCATGATGAACCTTTTTTATTGAATATGCTCTCAAAATGCGTAAAATTTTTTAGAATTGCAAGAAACAAGCTCAACGGAATATCTATGCGAATTGAGCTATTGAAGCACGAAGAGTTTCTATCCCTTTTTTATCAACAGAGCTTGTCGTCAAGACTTCTGAAAATGCGGCAGCATGTTTAACAGCTTCTTGAGACGTAAGTTTTAAAACTCTTTCGACTTCTAACGATTTTAGTTTATCGCACTTTGTCAAAACAAGTTGATAGGAAACAGCAGCTTCATCAAGCATCTCCATAATTTCTTGGTCATTGGCCTTAAGTCCATGACGACTATCAATCAGCAAAAATACACGTTTTAAGCTTGCACGTCCTCTTAAATAAAGACGTATTAATTCATTCCAGGCTTTAATTTTACTTTTACTCTCCCGAGCGTAGCCATATCCGGGAAGATCAACAAGGATCAGAGTTTTTGCTAAATCAAAGAAATTAACCTCTTGAGTCCGGCCAGGGGTGTTTGAAGTTCTTGCAACATCTCGACGCCCAAGAACAGCATTAATTAAGCTTGATTTACCGACATTTGAACGTCCTGCAAAAGCGATTTCAGGTAGAGAAAGAGGGAGTAAATCTTCAAGTCGATTGACCCCTCGCATAAATTGAACTTCTGCGCCAAATAATCTGGCGAGAAATTTCCCATCTTTTTCTGAATTTTCAGCCATTAAAGTACGCTTTTACTTTTTTTTAATGAGAACTTTATTCTTCTCATCTTTATCATGAAGCGTCATCATGGTCCATTGCTGCAAAATTGTAAGTAGATTGCTCCACGTCCAATAAATCACCAAACCAGCCGGGAATTGAGCCAACATAAAAGTAAACATTACAGGCATGATCATAAATACCTTTGCTTGAGCTGGATCAGAGGGTGGAGGATTTAGCTTTTGCTGTACAAACATAGAAAGCCCCATCAATAATGGCCATAGACCAATCATCAAATAACTCGGCAGTGACCACGGAAGAAGCCCAAAAAGATTAAAAAGGCTCGTTGGGTCTGGCGCAGAAAGATCATGAATCCATCCATAAAATGGCGCCTGACGCATCTCTATACTCACAAATAGAACTTTATAGAGGGCAAAAAAGACTGGAATTTGCACAATCATTGGCAAACAACCGGCCATAGGATTTACTTTTTCCTTCTTATAAAGAGCCATCATTTCTTGATTTACCCGCAATTTATCATCGCCATATTTCTCGCGAAGACGTGTAATTTGTGGCGTTAATCTCTTCATCTGAGCCATCGAGCGATAAGATTTATTGGCCAAAGGAAACATCAGCAACTTAAGCAAAACAGTCAAAAGCATGATGGCAAGACCAAAATTTCCTAACCATTGATGAGCAAATGTTAAAATATGAAAAATGGGTTTTGTTAAGAAATAAAACCATCCAAAATCAACAGCCAAATCAAAATGCTTCACATTTAATGTGTTTTCGTAGCTATCTAATAAATCTAAAATTTTGGCGCCCACAAATAAAGAACTCTTCGTTTCTTGAGTCGTCCCTGGCTGGAGCACCGAAGTCGTCATCAAGAAATCGACTTGATAGCGTTCTTGGGAGACTTGCCCCACCTGTCGGAAACTGGCCTTAACTTCTTGAACTTGATCAGGAATAAAAGCAGCTAACCAATACTTATCTGTGAAACCAAGCCAGCCACCTTGACTTAATTGGCTCTGATCACCTTTCGTTAAATCCTTATATTCAATCTCTTGAAGTTTGTTATTTAGATATCCGAGAGGACCTTCATGAAGGATCATAAAACCAGAAGTTTGGGGCAAACCATGGCGCGAAATAAGACCATATGGTTGAATAACAATCGGGTCTTTCATGTGGTTAAAAACACGCTGAGTAATCGAAAAAAGATAATTCTTATCAACTGTAATATCTATTTCAAAACGAAGACCTTCCCCATTGTCCCAATGAAGTTTTACAGGTTGTTCCGGCGTCAAAAGAGTTTGATTCGCTATCCAAATAGTATCAGCATCAGGCAATTTGACGGTTTTCTTATCGCTGACCCATCCGAATTCTCCATAGTAAGGAGCTTTTGATCCCATAGGATTAAAAAGTGAAACTTGAGAACTTTCCTCTTCAGGTGTCTCACGATAATTTTTTAAAGTGACGTCATCAAGTTTTAATCCTTGAAGATTAAGAGACCCTTTTAATGTAGGTGTTTCCACCAAAATACGCTTAGTTTGCTTAAGAGCTTCTTCCCGCACTAAAGGCTTTGCAGATTCAATAGAAGGTATGTTCGTCTGAGAACTCACAGTCGTTGTTTGTACTTGTTGACGCTCAACTTGACGAGGTTTTTCAAAAAAATAACTCCATCCAAACAGCACAACTGTTGTGACAATTACCATAAGGTAAAGATTACGTTTATCTTGGTTATCCATTTTTACTCCTTTAGCCTTTTTGGTGGAAGTGGGTCTAAGCCAGCCGCCCCCCAGGGATGACAGCGCAAAAGACGTTTTACCGTTAACTTTAACCCTTGAAAAATGCCATATTCTTGCAATGCAGAATAAGCATACTCTGAACAAGAGGGTATAAATCGGCACCGACTTGGTAAGAAAGGCGAAATTCCAAGCCTATAACATTTTATTAAGCCTAATAAAAACATTAGTGTTAATGATTTTAGCATAAGGGTCTTATACCAGACTCCTTAAAGAATGGAATTAAATTCTTTAGAGTTAGTTTTTTCTTCTCATCTTCAACTGAGGTGATTGGTACTTTTTTTAAAGAATAAATAGATAATTCTTAATTTAATCAAGGTTAGAAGTTTTGAAAATCCCAGGCCCAAGGGCCCGGAGATCCATGCTAAAATAAAATTGTTTTTACATTTAAGATGACGAGCTTAAGTTTTCTTTTTCATCTCAAACATTCTACTTTTGTTTTATTTAAGCTAAACAGTATGAATAACGTTTGTGACGACGCCCCAGATCATGAAATCCATTTCTTCTGTGATTTCAATAGCTGGATAATTTGGATTTTCAGGCATCAAGAATACTTTATTATTTTCTTTAAAAAGACGCTTTACTGTTAATTCACCATTCACAACGGCAATCACAACCCGGCCTTGAGCTGGACGTATCGACCGATCAACAATCAATAAATCTTCGGGATGAATTCCCGCATTAATCATAGAATCTCCACTGACACGCACAAAAAACGTACTTTGGGGATTCTTTAAAAGATGGTCGTTAAGATCTAATTGCCCATCACTAAAATCTTCTGCAGGGGATGGCGCACCTGCGGCTACACGCGTATTAAATAATGTCAAAGGCTGAGAACTAGATGCTGAGGCATTCCATATAGCACTGGCTTTCGTTCCACCAACCTCAGGTTTTAGCTTTTTCGGAAATTTCAATAGCATGTCTTTGATTTCTCCAATTTTACTTACAGGAATTCGTATGACTTGTGTCGGCTCGCCAAATCTTCCTGATCCCATTTTACGTCCTGCGCCTTTTCTCGCGCCTCCATGTGTATTTTTTTTTTCAGTCATTTTTTACTCCTCTCCTTGAATTATGTACAATTCTGTAACTTTTGTCAACCTTAAAAACTCTTAATATTCGAAAAAAATTCCAACAAAATGAATTTGTTATTTTTCCTCATTTGGGAAATAATGTACAGGATAACCTTCATGAGCTTTTAACATAAAGAGCTTCCATATCTTTGCAGGCAATCGACCTCCAGTAACCTTTTTCATCGATTTATTATCATCATTTCCCATCCATACACCTGTCACGAGATCAGGCGTAAATCCTATAGCCCATGCATCACGATATTTCTGACTTGTTCCAGTTTTCCCCGCACAAGGACGCCCTATATTTGCACTCTTTCCTGTTCCATAAGAAAAAGCGGCCTCCATAAGCTTAAGTCCATACCTTACTGTTTGAGGTTGCAAAATTCTACCCACCCCCTGGCTTTTTCTTTTATAAAGTAATTCACCTTGTCCATTTCTCACTTCAATAATGCCATAAGGCCAAACACCAAAACCGTGATTCGCAACAGTTGCATAAGCTGCAGACAATTCCAGTAATGTCGCCTCTCCAGAGCCAAGAACGATTGTTAGATCCTTTGGCATCGGACTTGTAAGACCTAATCGACGCGCAATTTTATTCAGGGTTGGTAATCCCAAACGATGAGCTAATCGAACTGTCACAGCATTTACAGAATAGGCAAACCCATCTGTCAGAGTCAGTTCTCCTCGACTTTGCCATGCATAATTTTTAGGTTTCCAGTTTCCAATCTGCATTGGCACATCACTGACCATGGTCTCTGGCGTATATTCATGCTCAAGAGCAGCCAAAAAAACAAAAAATTTAAATGAGGAACCCGTTTGCCTCTTGGCTTGTGTTGCCCGATTAAATTGGCTTTGTGCATAGTTACGCCCCCCCACCATAGCTCTCACACCTCCATCAGGCGTCATAGAAACTAAAGAAGCTTGGCTAGCATCAAACTTAGGACCATCTATTGTAAGGACCTCTGCAACGCTTTCTTCTGCCATTCTTTGCAATCGAGAATCCAACGTCGTTTTGACCACAATATCATCTGAAGGTTTGCCGATATATTCATCTAAAGTTTCAAAAACCCAATCAGCGAAATAACGTCCTACTAAAGCTTCACTTTTTGTTTTGACAAGATGTTCCGGTAAAGTCTGATATTGCTTGATATCTTCTGTTTTAAGGTATCCAGCATCAACCATTGCTGCTAGCACAACAAGGGCCCGGGAATGGGCAAGCTCTGGATTGCTAATCGGTGAATATCTTGAAGGTGCTTTTAGCAAACCCGCAATAATAGCTGCCTGGTATACTGATAAGTCTTTAGCTGATTCTCCAAAATAACGCCAGGCAGCGGCATTAATTCCATAAACGCCCGCGCCTAAGTAAACACGATTTAAATAAATAGAAAGAATATGGTCTTTTTCCAAATGTGCTTCAAGCCACAGGGCAAGCAAGATTTCTTGGACTTTCCGACGGAAAGAACGATCATTGGCTTCATAAAGTTTTTCAGAAAGAAGAAAATTCTTTGCAAGCTGCTGAGTGATCGTACTGCCCCCTTGAACGACAGCCCCTGCTCGAAAATTTCGCCATGCTGCTCGCAAAATGCCAAAGATATCCACGCCGAAATGTTCATAAAAACGACGATCTTCCGTTGCTAAAATTGCTTGTGGAACATATTTAGGTAAATCTTTCACATGAACAAAAGATCCATAAAGATCACCATAAGTCGCAATTGTTGTCCCATCTCGCGCCAAAAGAGTCACACTGGGTTCTCGTGTTGTGAGTTCAAGCCGCTTAATATCCGGCAAATCATAAGCAAACAAAATTAAAAGGCACCCTCCTATCACCCCTCCCCAAATCAACAAAGACAAAAACCATGCAAATAGTTTTGATTTCCCGCCTTTTGATGGCTTGGATTTTGCAGAACTTTTCTTTTTCAAAGAAGCAGATTTAGTAATGCCAGAAGCCCGATATGGACGATCATCTGGATCTATTTTTAAAGCTGCATATAAAGGTGGTTTTTTCTTCATTATTACTTCTTAATTTTTCATTCGTCATTTTGAATCCTGTATCCTACACAAGAGAAAAGCCAGATGTCTAGTGTCTCACACATCTATCGCTCTTAAAATTTTATTACTTAATATCTTTCATCCCCGGAGAAGGTGGGAATTGATTTCTTTACACTTTTAATAACCAACAAAAAAAGTGCTGAATAAAATATAGACAGAAGAGCTGAATGATTATTAAATAAGCACACTTTAATGGGGGCAAAAAGTCCAAAAATTGTATTCTCACCACATAAACTTGAAATGGAGTCATGATGCTTGATGAATTTGAAATGCTTGTGCAAGGCTATGCCGCTTTTCGAGCTTCGTATTTTAATGGAGACAATGAGTTGTATGGAAAACTCGTTGAAGAAGGGCAAAAACCCAAAATACTGATGATTGCCTGCTCAGATTCACGTGTAGATCCGGCGATTGTGTTGGGATGCCAACCAGGAGATTTATTTGTCGTTCGAAATGTTGCCAATCTCGTTCCTCCTTGCGAAAGTGATCAAGGGTACCATGGAACAAGTGCTGCTCTCGAATTTGGTATTAAAGCCCTTAAAATTAAACATGTTGTCCTTTTTGGGCATACACGCTGCGGCGGCATTCAAAGTCTTTTTGAAGTTCCTCAAGAAAATAAAGAAAAACTAAGCTTTATTGAAAAATGGATGGGACTGGCCCGACCGGCTTTTGAGAAGGTTCAACAAGAACATACTCACTTACCTCTTGAAGATAAAATAACAACTTGTGAGCAATATTCCCTTCTGAATTCCTTAGAAAACCTCATGAGTTTTGACTGGATCCGAGAAAAAGTAGAAACAAATCAGCTCGTTTTACATGCTTGGTATTTTGATATTCAAACAGGCCTTATTTATGCACATGATCCTCATACGACTATTTTTAAACCTTTGATCCAGGAAAATTTACAAACCTTAACTGAGAGATCATCATAGAAAATGACCAAAAATATCACAAAGCCCAGAAGCTGAGCTTTGTGATAAGTTTTGGACGTAAGAGAGCTTATAATTATATTTTATTTGTAAATTATAGTTAATGATGCTCTCTTAATTGAGTCATGATCTGGAAACCAGACAGGACTCAATTTCTCTTGTTCTTTTTGTCTCTTTTCTTTAATAAAATCCTCATATGGTCTTCCGTCAATATAAGCAGAGTATTCTGTTTTGCCGGTATCCTTGTTTGAACGTTGGATAATCACGATATAATGCTCTTTGCTGTCTGACGCTTCTGAAGATGAAATCTGTAAGTAAGGATTTCCATGTTGAGAGATTAACCAGGTTTTTTTTAATAAATCCTTTTTAATGCGCTCATATTTCTCTGGAAGAGGTTGCCGAAAAATTCCCATAAATTGAGCTTTTTGTTCCTTTTTCTCTTCTTTGTTTATGGAAGAAAAAGCAGGTGAAATGTTCTCTTTATCATCCCCATCTATGAGGACGGCTTCGATAGGTTTTTGAGACGTTATTTCTCCATAAATGTTCCAACAAGAATCAATAGTTTTTTGAGGAGATCTTTTTCTTTGCCTTTCAATTTGTCTCTTTCTCTTAGGAGAAACAGAACCTGATCCCTTACTAGAACGTACCCCCCATTCCGCTGTTGAGGATAAAGGCAGAACTTCACCACTCTTTTGGACATAGCTAAGGATAGATGTCTGTCGGCCGAATGCAGATCTCTTTTTTGGAGAATAATCATACCCTTCAAGAGCCATGGGGGAACTGAAGCTACTCACAGATGACAGAGTAAATAAAAAAGCAATTTTTATTACTGGACCAAAAGACATTATTTTCTTCCTAAAAATGACAAAAAGGTACTTATCACGGGAAAATAATTTTGACAATTGATAAAATTATTAATTATTTTAATTAAATTTAAGATAATTTTTATGATCCATCAAAAATAATTCTATATTCAAATAATTGATTAATTTTTTAGGTGATAAATTTTTTTATAATTTTAAGAAAAAAATGAAAAATTTATTTTATAGGCAATATTATTTGATTATTTTTCCCAAAAATATTTTTCTCATAAAACTCAATAAGGCAATTTTTACGAAACTCTTTATAAAGAAAAATTATGTTATAAAAGATCAATTAGGATGGATGACAGCACGTCGCTAACTTGATATAAGACTTAAAGTATATTTTTTAATAAAGATAAGATCATGTGGACAACTTCTCGAATTCGTAAGCAATTTTTAGACTATTTTCAACAACAAGGGCATACTATCGTCGATTCAAGCCCTTTAATCCCGCGAAATGACCCGACTTTGCTTTTTACAACAGCAGGCATGGTTCAGTTCAAAAATATGTTTACAGGGATAGAAAAAAGGTCCTACAGCCGCGCATCTACATCCCAAAAATGCGTCCGAGCTGGCGGAAAACATAATGATCTTGAAAATGTTGGGTATACCTCGCGCCATCATACTTTCTTTGAAATGTTAGGAAATTTCTCGTTTGGAGATTATTTTAAAGATGCCGCCATTGAAATGGCCTGGAATCTTATTACAAAAGAGTTTGGTATCGATAAAAATCGCCTTTTAGTGACTGTCTATGCAGATGATGATGAAGCGGCAGGATATTGGCGCAAGATTGCAGGACTCTCTGATGATCGCATCCTTCGTATCTCAAGCTCAGATAATTTCTGGTCGATGGGAGATACGGGGCCTTGTGGGCCTTGTTCTGAAATTTTTTATGATCATGGCGACCATTTAGCAGGTGGTCCTCCAGGGACTCCTGACGAAGATGGCGAGCGATTCGTGGAGATTTGGAACCTCGTCTTTATGCAATATGAGCAGCTTGTTAACCAACGCATTAACCTTCCCAAACCTTCAATTGATACAGGCATGGGACTTGAACGGATTGCCGCCGTCTTACAAGGCGTTCACGATAATTATGACATTGATTTATTTAAAGCCCTTATTCGAGCTTCTGTCGACCTCACGGGCATAAAAGCTGAAGGCAAAAACACGGCTTCTCACAGAGTCATTGCCGACCATTTACGATCAACAAGTTTTCTTATTGCAGAAGGTATCACACCTTCAAATGAAGGTCGTGGATACGTTTTAAGACGTATTATGCGCCGCGCGATGCGCCATGCCTATCTTTTAGGGTGCAAAGAACCTCTCATGCATCAGCTAGTCCCCACATTGCTTGCAGAGATGGGAGAAGCTTATCCAGAACTTACACATGCCCAAACAGTGATTCAAGATACCCTAAGAGTGGAAGAAGAACGCTTTCGCCAAACGTTGGGGCGGGGCTTAAAATTGCTTGAAGAAGAAACTATTTCTTTAAACCCTCAAGAATCACTTTCTGGTGATGTTGCCTTCAAGCTTTATGATACTTATGGATTTCCTTTAGATTTAACGCAGGATATCTTGCGTACTGATGGGCGACAAGTTGACCTCAAGAGCTTTGATGCAGCAATGGCAAAACAAAAAGCTGTGGCGAGAGCTTCTTGGGTAGGATCAGGCGAACAGCAAAATGATTCCATGTGGTTTCAAGTCCTTGAGCGTACAGGTGCCAGTGAATTCCTTGGGTATGATACTGTTGAAGCTCAAGGCCTTGTACAAACCCTTATCATAAACGGGCAAGAAGTTACCGAAAGCGAAGAAGGACAAGAGGTGCTTCTTATCCTGAATCAAACCCCATTTTATGGTGAATCAGGCGGCCAAATGGGAGATACAGGCCTGATGATCTCTGATGAAGGTCTTGCCATTGAAATTCAAAATACGACGAAGAAGCTAGGGAATCTTCATGTCCACCAAGGTTTGATAAAAAAAGGAAAAGTTCAACTTGGCCAAACTTTAACGTTAAAAGTAGATATCGAACGACGCAACTTATTGAGAGCCAATCACTCAGCAACTCACCTTTTACATGCGGTTTTGCGTCAACATCTTGGTGAACAAGTTATTCAAAAAGGCTCTTTGGTGGCCCCAGATCGCTTACGGTTTGATTTTAGCTTCCCACTCGCGCTTACCCGTGAACAACTTAGTTTCATCGAAAATGACGTTAATTCACTCATTCGTCAAAATAACAAAGCCACTACCCAAGTCATGGCCCCTGAAGAGGCCATTAAAGCCGGCGCGATGGCTTTATTTGGTGAGAAATATAGTGAAGAAGTTCGCGTGGTTTCCATGGGCCCTGAAGGAGCTAATCATAAACCTTATTCAGTGGAATTATGTGGGGGAACGCACGTTCATCGCACAGGAGATATTGGGTATTTCAAAATTGTTAGTGAAGCCGGAATCGCCGCAGGAATAAGACGTATTGAGGCTTTAACTGGCCCCGCAGCAGAAATTCATATGGCGCAACGAGAACAACTTGTTCTGGATACGGCTGGACTCTTAAAAAGTCGTCCCGAAGATATCCTATTACGTCTTACAACTTTACAAGATGAAAAACGCAAACTTGAACGTGACGTCAAAGATTTACAAAAAAAATTAATGACCGGAAGCTCGACGGATGCTGCGACACAAACTATTGCCGGGGTTAAATTTCTAAGTCGCGCTCTAGAGAATGTAAGTGCCAATGATTTAAAGCCATTAGTGGACCAATTGAAAAATCAAATCGGATCTGGCGTCGTCATCGTTGGTTCTAACCAAGAAGGCAAAGGTTCTATCGTCGTCGGTGTTACAGCAGATCTCATTTCCACCCACAATGCGGTGGATCTCGTACGACTGGCAGCAGAAGCCTTAGGCGGCAAGGGTGGTGGAGGTCGTCCAGATCTTGCCCAAGCAGGTGGTCCTAATGGAGATAAACTTGAAGCTGCCTTTATGGCCGTGCAACAGTCTTTATCTAAGAATTAACGTAAATAAAAGCTCGACCGACGGATTATTAGAACACTCATAGGGATGTCTTTTCGACTTTTTGAACTCGCCTATATAAAGAAAACTTCTTTGTTATAGCTTTTTGAGATGCGAGACTATTTTTCATTTCCTCTACAAAAATGACTTAACCAAAATTTTAAACCTCAATTAAACGCAAGCGAATATTCGTGCCGGAAAAATTTATTTCTTAAGTAGAAAATTATTCTCGGGGGTCGCCAAACGGATTTCTTTAATTTTTCCAAGTTGATAAACGGAAGATATTATAAACGGATCTTTGCTTACTATATCAACGGCTTATTGTTTTGATACCACAGAGAGAAGAAAAATGCAGAACATCCTCACAAGGACCACAAAACATAAGCTTCTTTTGACGATGTAGGTCTTTTAAATGATCAACATGTGCTTTCAAGAGCTCTGGGGTACAGAGCTCTTCTTGAAAGACTTGAAATTCAACAAAATAGGTTGCCACAAAAACCTAAGGTTTTAGGCAGCATCTTCCCCATTGTTTTCTTCAAAAGAACTCGCCGCCATAGCTTGGCTTACTTGGCCTGATTTCTCACGAATAGCTTTTTCGATGATGATCATTGTTTCAGGATTTTCACGCAAAAATAGTTTTACAGCTTCACGTCCTTGGCCAATTCGTTGCCCTTGGAAAGCATACCAAGCACCAGATTTTTCAATGATATCTGCTTTTACACCAAGATCTATCAACTCACCAACTTTGGAAATACCTTCACCATACATAATATCAAACTCGACAACCTTGAAAGGGGGTGCCACTTTGTTTTTGACGACCTTCACTCGTGTTTGATTCCCAATGACTTCATCTCGATTTTTAATCGAACCAATCCGTCGAATATCAAGGCGCACAGAAGCATAAAACTTTAGAGCATTTCCTCCTGTCGTTGTTTCAGGATTACCAAACATCACCCCAATCTTTTGACGAATTTGGTTAATGAAAATCACAATACAACCAGAACGTGAGATAGAACCTGTCAACTTACGTAACGCTTGACTCATAAGGCGAGCCTGAAGCCCCATATGAGAATCGCCCATTTCACCTTCAAGTTCAGCTTTCGGCACAAGGGCAGCAACAGAATCTATCACTAACACATCAACACCGCCTGAACGCACAAGTGTATCCGCAATTTCTAAAGCTTGCTCACCCGCATCAGGTTGTGAAATCAAAAGCTCATCCACATTTACCCCAAGCTTACGCGCATAAACAGGATCTAGAGCATGCTCGGCATCCACAAACGCACAGACGCCTCCTAATTTTTGGGCTTCAGCGACACAATGCAGAGCAAGAGTTGTTTTTCCAGAGCTTTCAGGCCCATAAATTTCTATAATCCGTCCTTTTGGAAGCCCACCAATCCCTAAAGCAATATCAAGACTTAAGGAGCCTGTTGAGATTGATTCAATTTCTATGGCTTCTTGTTGGCCAAGCTTCATTATTGAGCCTTTACCAAAAGCACGCTCGATTTGTGATAAAGCCGCCTCAAGGGCACGTTGTTTTTCCATAGAGTTAAATTTCCTTATATTGAAGTAAAAATTTGCTAAACTAGTTTATCCCATACCAAGCCACTAATTGCAAGTTTTGCAACGGCCTATAAAAAGATATCATTCCATTATTCTCGTGAATCACCACTGTCGTAGACTCACTTTATTTAAGGTTAAATTTGCATTATTGTTAAAAATATATCTCCTTTATTTTCATTTCCATTTATCCTTAAAGATAGCTCTTATTTTAGCCCATAAGAATTCCTCGATGATTCTGACACTCCACCTTGTCAGTACAACCAGAAACGTGTCTCACCTAACGTTCTTAACCAACTTCATCTTATTTAATTATACCAAAGTATAATTACTTTTCCTAGAAAAAAGTACTCGTATCAATAATAAAAATGAAAAAATTCTTATTTTAGAAAATAAGTGAAAATGTTTTATAAAGAGCCTCATCAAGATCTTCTAAAGAGGCGCTAGACCCCAACGCCTCCAAAGAGGTCACCCCATATTCCTTGATTCCGCAAGGCACAATTCCTTGATAATGAGTCAAATCAGGATTCACATTAATAGCAACCCCATGAAAGCTGATCCATTGCTTTAATCGAATCCCAATAGCTGCAATTTTCTTCTCATCACCTTGATGATCAACCCATAACCCTATCCGCCCTTCTCGGCGCTCACAACGAACATCTAAGGTTTTTAACGATTGGATAATCCACTCTTCCAAAGCCTTCACAAAAGCACGGATATCCTTCATTCGATGGCGCAGATCTAACATGACATACACCAACCGTTGTCCTGGGCCATGATAAGTATATTTCCCCCCTCTTCCCGTAAAATAAACAGGAAAATCTCCTGAACCTATCAATTCTTGCAATTTAGCACTTGTGCCTGCCGTATAAAGAGGGGGATGTTCAAGCAGAAAAATTTGTTCAGTATCTTGCCCTAACTGAATCTTTTCAACGCTCTCTTCCATCATTTGAAGCGCTAGAGGATAAGGTGTTAACCCTTTAAATGTTGTCCACTTGGGGAGTGGTGCCTCGAGGTATTTTTTAAATTGCATTCCGACCACTATTCATTCAATAAAAATTTTATCACAAAATAACAATCTACTTACTAATTATTTTATATTTCAACTGTTTAATATGAATAATTTACCTTTAAGTATAAAAATATATCTATAAATAAATAATCTATCTTGCAAGCCTTTGATTAAAATGAGAACATTATTTATGTAATATTAGTTAAGGGGAATAATATGACAAAGCAACTCACTGAAATCGAGATAAAAGCACGCGTTAAAGAGCTTAGAAATTTCTATGTCGACTTAACTCTCTACGGAGCAGTCAATCTTGGCCTTATCTTAATTTGGGCCATTTCAGGGGGGGGCTATTTCTGGCCGATTTGGGTAATTGTTGGATGGGGAATTGGCATGGCTTTGAAAGCTATTTCTTTAGATATGATTCCGGCTCTTGCGGATCTTTTTCCTTTCTTCGCCAAAACATGGGAAGAACAACAAATTAAGCGGATGATGAAAAGTCAATCGATGGCGCCATCAGATGCATCACCAAAAACTACAGATACTTCACCTCTCACCTCAGAAATTAAAGCTTCTATTGAGAAAACAGTGAAAAACGCAACACCGGCAAAAAAAGCAAAAGCTTCAACGCCCAAAGGTTTTAAAAAAACCCCTCCCCTCAAAAAATAAACTTTATATAAATTAAACAAGGAGAAAAAAATGTTTCGCATACTGACATCAACCACCCTTTCAGCAAGCTTGCTTTTTGGCTTTTCTGTTAATGCAGCAACAGCTGATACAAAAACAGCAGCCCCCGAAGTTCTTGCACAATCTTACAGATGCCCCCCTTTTGAAAATACGGCTCAATGCAAAAAAGCAGTTGAAGACAAATATATTAAGTGTATGGGATTAGTTGATCAAGAAGAACAAGATGACGAAGATTCACATGGTGATCGTGCGCCACTCCATCCAACACAAAGAGTTTGCGCAGTTGAACGCGACAAAGGTATGGCTGAGTGCGAGAGTAATTGTAAATAATTATTCACTAAGTCTCTAAAAATAATCCCTTTCTTTTCTCATAAAGAAGGGGATTATTTTTATCGCCCTTTAATATTAAAAACCATCGACCATTTTCATTTCTGTTCCGCTTGCGTCCCCTCTTTAAATACAGTAGAAAGGCGCATCTATTATAAATCTTAGGAGTTTTAAATACCATGGCGTCTTATCAGTATGTCTATGTGATGCAAGGTTTAAGCAAAACGTACCCAGGAGGTCGTCAGGTATTAAAAGATGTTTCTCTCTCCTTTCTACCCAATGCAAAGATTGGCATTATTGGGGTCAATGGCGCAGGAAAATCAACCCTCATGAAAATCATGGCAGGTATTGACAAAGAATACCAAGGTGAAGCATGGCCAGCAGAAGGCATTAAAGTAGGTTATCTCTCTCAAGAACCTGAGCTTGATCCTACTCTCACTGTGCTTGACAATATCATGGCCGGCGTTCATGAAGCAAAATCTCTATTGGTGCGATTTGAAGAACTTAGCGCACGTTTTGCAGAAGAACTTTCTGATGATGAAATGAATGCTCTAATTATGGAACAAGGGGAAGTTCAAGAAAAAATTGAAGCCCTCAATGCCTGGGAATTAGACAGAACAATAGAAATTGCAATGGATGCTCTTCGCTGCCCTTCGGGCGACGCTCAAGTAAGTCAACTTTCAGGCGGTGAAAAACGTCGCGTTGCTCTTTGCAGGCTTCTTCTGCAACACCCAGACATTCTTTTACTTGACGAACCCACGAACCATCTTGATGCAGAATCTGTCGCGTGGCTTGAAAAATTCCTTCAAAATTATAAAGGCATGGTTGTTTTAGTTACACACGATCGCTATTTCCTAGATAACGTCGTTGAATGGATCTTAGAACTCGATCGCGGACAAGGTTTTCCTTTTAAAGGAAATTACTCAGGCTGGCTCGAATATAAGAGAAAATCCTTAGAACAAGAAGAAAAACAAGAAGTTGATCGCCAAAAAACACTTGAACGAGAGCTAGATTGGATTCGCCAATCTCCAAAAGCACGCCAAAGTAAAAGTAAGGCTCGTATTTCTGCTTATCAAGAACTTTTAGCTAAAAGCCATGAGAAAAGAACTTTTACTGAACAAATTATTATTCCCGCAGGCCCCCGCCTTGGAGATCTTGTCATCGAATGTCAAAATCTCTTCAAAGGGTTTGGAGATAAACTTCTCATTGAAGATTTAAGCTTTCAAATACCGGCCGGCGCTATTGTCGGTGTTATTGGCCCAAATGGAGCCGGAAAAACATCTCTTTTCCGAATCCTTAGCAATCAAGAACCCCCCAATAGTGGAAATATAAATTTTGGTGAAACAGTACAGCTAGGCTATGTCGATCAAAGTCGAGATGCGTTAGACGATAGCAAAACCGTTTGGGAAGAAATTTCTGGCGGTCTTGATGAAATCGAATTAGGGCGCTCAAAAATGGCAAGCCGCGCTTACTGTGCTCGTTTTAATTTTAAAGGGTCAGATCAACAAAAAAAAGTTGGCCTTCTTTCGGGAGGAGAACGAAATCGTGTCCATCTCGCGAAAGTTCTTAAATCAGGAGCGAATGTTCTTCTTCTAGACGAGCCAACGAATGATCTTGATGTTGAAACCCTAAGAGCATTAGAAGACGCATTAGAAGACTATGCGGGATGCGCTATTATCATTAGCCATGATCGTTGGTTCTTAGATCGCATCGCAACACATATCCTTGCCTTCGAAGGAGAAAGCCATGTGGAATGGTTCCACGGAAATTATTCAGATTATATCATTGATCGGGAAAGACGCCTAGGCTCTATCAATTCTCCACAAAAAATAAAGTATAAACCTTTAACTAGATAATAAAAAAAATAATTATTATGACTTTTACTTATTAATTAACTATATTTATAAGTAAAACACTTATTTATTAATAAATATATTGACAAAAACAAAAAAATATATAAATCTATACTTAATGCTTAAATAAAAATACAAATAAAGCAGAATAAAAAAATAAAGATATTATGTAAAAACAAATAAAACATAATACAATTAAAATATAAAACGGGGGACTTCAACATGCAGAAAATTATTACGACATCCAGCTAACCTTATTATTTTTCATCATTGAGAAATAATAAGCCGTAAAACAGACATATAAGATAATAAGCAAATAATATAACGAGCAAAATCTCGAAGAGAGAAATTTTGCCCTTTAGTTATGGGGGAGGAAAAAATGAAAACTTTAAAAAAACTATTTTTAAGCACAACAACAATGGTGATGACAGCTTTTGCAGCTAATCCTGCCCAGGCTACACCTTCATTGACTCAAATTTATCCTAACGCTGCAAAGCTTGCAGAACAACAGAAAAAGAAACAACAAAATTCTCTTTCTTTTTTGACACAAACGCCAGATCCTCTTTTTACGATTCCATCTGAAGATACTCGCACCAAAAAAACAAAAACTTCTCGCATCAAAATTGAGACTTTTAAAGATTGGAGAATAAAGCCTCAAACACCTAAGGAAATTACCGCTCTTCAGGTAAAAGCACCCGACACCTATCAAATTTTAATGCAAGAAATAAGAGATCTCAAAGAAGAGTCTCCGAAAAATATTGCCTCACTTCGAGGTGGAATAGATAAAAATCATCAACTCTTACTGGACGAAATAGCTACCTTAAAACAAGAAATAAAATTTCTTCAAGCTCAAACACAAAAAGCCCGCATTATAGAAGAATCTCAAGCAGTAATGCCTGCGCTAGTAGAAGATAAAATTCTCTTGTCACGGGAAGAATTTGAGGATCTAAACTCCCAGATAAGAGAATTAACTATACGAGTTCAAACACTTCAAGAAAGTCATCATGATCTGATGAGTTCTGTAGAGACTTTAAGTGCCGTAAAATATGATAATGATGCATTAATAGAATTCTACTCCAGTGTTTTTCAGCCGATCAATACTTTCAACTATAATGAAGAAACGTTAAATCCAAGAGAAATAACCGAGCCCAGAATGATTAACGACACCTCTATTAGCGAAGAAAACGTCACTCAAAAAACTACAACAACAGATATCAAAGATGCAGAAGATACACCAGCCACTCTTTTAGCAGGTGATACACCAACTCCTTTCCCAGATGAAGAAGAGCCGCCGATTGTTCTTTCAGAAGCTTCCTGGACAAAAGAAGAATTTGAACAAAATGTATTAGGAATAACACCAATTAATTTAAGCTCTATGAATGAAGACGACATAACGTTATGGCGCACCTTTACCATGCTTCAGTTAACTGGTGGGAATAAACAAGATTTATTGTCTTCTAGTAATTCTACCTCAAAACCTTGGTCCACTTGGAATGGAGCTTTCTCAACCAAAGAACTTGAAGAAAAATTTAAAAGCAACTCTTTTATGACAAGTGCTTTTAGAGATATTGTTGCACTTCATCACTCACAACCTGCCCCCATTTTTTTCGAGAATCATGCCATATACTTCTTATCTACAGCTCCCAATCTTGGACTTTCCCCTCAAGACGAAGTTCATGCAGAGCTTATAAAAGCATATTACTACCGAGGATTGTACAGAACCTTAACAGGCGATAATTGGACTGGAAGAACACGTACTTCTAATGCCGCAAAATTTGAGATTAATCTCGAAGAAGGAATAAAAGGTAGCCGCTTTAATTATGGCTCTTTAGAAAATCCCCAATTATATGAAACTTCGATTGAAGATGCTGAAGAATATTTTAAAAATACGCCTTGGCATATTCTTTTCATCAATCAAGTAAGACAAGCCACTCTTGATTCTCTCACAACACATCACCTAAGTATTATGGATTCATATAATAAAAAGGCTCAAGAAATAGAAGAGATTCTATCATTTGAGGACGATTCTTATGCACAAGCACATCTTTATCTTAAAGAAGAAAGAGAACTCACTTTAACACAAATAAAGACTATGTATGGAAAGATTGACCATGCGAAATCTCTTCATGACATCGATGAAGCTTTAAGAATTAGCTAAAAATATTCCGAAACTTTATCTTTACGTCAGGGGCCTCAGCTCCTGACTTTTTAATTATTTATTCCAAACATTTTTGTTTCTAAATTATCAAACATTTATTTAGATTAATAAGCATTTAATCCGAAAAATAAAAACAAGATTTATAAAAAAAGACGATTCATCTTTAGTCAATAAAAGTTGTATTCTAGTAAAAAATATGATTGTTATCTTATATTAATCAGGATAGCGTCTATTTAAGTTATTATGAATTTGATAGGGAAAAAGGATCCAACGAATGAACAAAGTGCTCGCAGAAGACCCAAAACTATTGGGAACTTCACAACCGCAAGCGTTGTACATACTCTTCTTTGCTGAATTATGGGAACGTTTCAGCTTTTATGGAATGAGGGCCCTTCTAGTTCTCTACATGACATCTGAACTTCTTTTTCAAGATACAAAAGCATTTGATGTGTATGGCATTTATACTGCTCTCGTTTATGCAGCTCCTGTCATTTGTGGCTACCTTGCCGATAATTACTTGGGAAATCGTAAGGCTATTTATTTGGGTGGTATTATCATTATACTTGGTCATTTTTGCCTGGCCTTGCCTTTCCAAAAATCATTATTCTATGGCCTTGCTTTTATTATTGTTGGAACAGGATTTTTTAAAGCTAATGTTACCAGCCTCTTGGGACAATTTTATGAAAAGATGGATGCTCGTCGTGACGCCGGTTTTACACTCTTTTATATGGGAATTAATTTAGGCGCCTGCCTTGCGCCATTGGTGTGCGGATACGTTGGAAAAGTATTTGGGTGGCATTATGGTTTTGGAATAGCCGGTGTCGGAATGCTTTTCGGAATGCTTGTACTTCTGAAAGGAAGCGATAAACTAGGCAGCAAAGGAAATCCTCCTTCCAAAACAATCTTAAAGAAACCTCTAGGATTTGGTTTCACACCCTACCGACTTATTGTAATTGGGTCCTTTGTGAGTGTCGGCCTTTTTAGTCTATGCCTCCATTATTATCATGTGATGAGTCACTTTTTAAATATTTTTGGGGTCTTAACACTTATTTGGGTGTTCAGCATTGCGTATCGTTGCAATGCAGAGGAACGAAAATCTATTTTTACACTTCTTATTATGCTTCTCTTTTTTATGGCCTTTTGGGCAGGCTTTGAACAAGCTGGGAGCTCTATCAATTTCTTTACTGACCGCCATGTCAACCGTTATATTTTTGGATGGGAAGTCCCTGCACCTTGGTTCCTCTCAATACCCCCCTTTTTCGTCATTACGATGGCACCTCTTATCTCAGCCATTTGGGTAAAACTGGGCAAAAGAAAACTTGAACCACTCCCTCCCACAAAATTTGGATTAGGTCTTCTTCAAGGAGGTATTGGGTTCGGATGTCTCTTAATCGGAATAAAAACAGCTGATGCGCAAGGTATAACATCCCCGCTTTGGCTCATTCTTGCCTACTTCTTCCATGCCTCAGGAGAACTAAACCTTTCTCCTGTGGGTCTCTCTATGGTAACAAAACTTTCACCTCCCCGCTTCGTTAGTTTTTTTATGGGTATTCTTTTTCTTTCCGTGGCTTTTGGAAATTATTTAGCCGCCTTTTTCGCAAAGATCTTCAGTGTCCCCAAGTCTCCTCTTCCTGCAAACGATAAATTAGGATCCTTAATTTCTTTTTCAGGAACTTTTGAATTCCTTATTTATTTTCTCATAGGCGCTAGCATTATCATGTTTTTAATCTCACCTTTCATGCGGAAAACCTTCGAAAAACACCAGTAAATAAACAGCGAAAAATTTGCATTTTTCACCCCATTTATGATATACTTTAAGTGTAGTGGGGTGAAAAAAATAATCTAAAAATCAACGAGGCAACCAAATGAAACTAACAATTACAGGGCGTCATGTCGAAATTTCAACAGCTTTTCACACGAGAGTTGAAGAAAACCTTAATGAATTTAATGAAACATATCATATTGATCCCGTTGAAGCCATTATAACTCTTGCAAAGGAAAACAATCTCTTTACTTGCCACCTTACGCTTCACTTAGGAAAAAACATGACTCTACGTTGTCATGCTGAAGGAATCGAAGCCTACCAATGTTTTGATAATACTCTTGCATTACTTGTCAATCGCTTAAGAAGACATAAAAAGCGGGTTGCTGACTATCATAAACAACGTGATGGTCACGAACAAATCGCTGATACGCTTCCTTACTTTGTCTTGAATGGACAAGGAACAGAAGAAATTGATAATGAAGAACAATCTTCAATTATTATTGCTGAACAAAAAAAAGAAGTTCCATCTTTAACAGTTGGTGATGCTGTCATGCACCTTGATCTCAGCAATGAAAATGCAATGGTTTTCCGAAATAAAAATCATGGGAAAATTAATTTCATTTACCGGCGCTCTGATGGCAATATCGGCTGGATTGATGTTTTGAATTAAGAAATGACTGGTGGTTTAAGAGCCAACTTAACTTTGACCAAGTCATAGTATTAATAAAGACGAAATAAAGCTTGATAGCTTTGTTCTAATGACGATGGTTTTAGCTTTTAAACACCATGTACTTTTTGGGGCACGTGAAATTAATCTCTCTATGCTGAAGACGTTTTGCTTCAAATAAGCTGTCTCATTCATGAAATTGTAGTTTGAAGAGCTCTGATCCATTTTTTTTAAGCCAATGTCGTGCTTCTTGAGACTTTGGATGTAACTGAGCGACCAAGCGCCAAAATTTGATACTATGATTCATTTCTTGAAGATGAGCGACTTCATGCGCAATAACATAATCTATGACTTCTTTTGGAGCAAAAATAAGGCGCCAATTATAAGATAGCGAACCATGAGCTGAGCAACTTCCCCATCTACTTCTAGTTTCCCGAATCCCGACTTTCTTAACCTTAACTCCAAGAAGAATACTATAATGGTTACTTTTAACCTGAAAATATTCCAGTATCATTTGCTTAAACCATTTTTCTAATGCAGGTCCAAAATTAGGTATTGGCCCCATAATGTGAAGCTTATCATCTGTCATTAAGAAACTCGTCCGTCGACTTGCATGATATTTAAGCTCGACTTCATTTCCCATGATAAAAACTTTCCGACACTTGTAAATAGGGATAAGTTGAGGCGCTTGTAAAATTTGCTTTTCCATCCATTTTTGAGCTTCTCTCAAAAAACCTTCCACAGCAGCTTTTTCATAGTGTAGGGGGACTCGAATTTTAAATTCTTGATTTTGCAAATCATAGCGCAAAGTTGCTTTTCTAACGCGCGCTAATGGCATGACGCAGATTTTGACTACTTGATGTGTTAACCGGAATGTAAATTTGTCCGGAGTACTCTGAAGGGAAGGCCACATAAAAACCATTTTCTTTCTTAAAGAAGAAATACAATGATTAGAGCAAAGATCGCGCAAAAAATATTCAGCATCCTCTGCGCTTTTGTCACTAAAGCTTTAACACAAAGGGCCAATGCTATCCACATTAACCATTTAAGGTGCGTCTGATGATAAGCTATTGCCTGTACTACTGCCAAAATTCCAAACATCTTAATAAACTTTCTTTAAAAATCTTCTATTTTTTCTACTCAATCTAGGAGAGCTTTCAAGAAAATTTTGCTTTTTCTGGTAATAATCCTCCCCTTTGAAGAGCATAAAGCTTCGCAAAGTGTCCACCTCTTTGTAAAAGCTCCTCTTGTGTACCATCTTCAACAATCTGCCCTTGATTGAAAACGAGGATACGATCCATATCTACGAGAGTCGATAAACGATGAGCAATGATGATCGTCGTCCTTCCTTCCATCAGTTCTTTGAGGCTTGCTTGGATATGCTGTTCAGTATTAGAATCAAGCGCAGAAGTTGCTTCATCAAGAATTAAAATTGGAGCATTTTTGAGCATCGCGCGGGCAATCGCAATACGTTGCCGTTGTCCGCCAGAAAGATTGATCCCTCTCTCTCCCACCATTGTTTGATATCCCTGCTCTAATTTTATAATAAACTCATGACAGTGGGCTCGTTTTGCGACTTTAATAACATCCTCTTCGCTTGCTCTAAGGTGCCCATAACGGATGTTCTCTAAAAGAGTTCGATGGAATAAGGCAGGTTCTTGAGGAATCATCGCTATATTGGCTCTTAAAGACTCTTGGGTCACCTTTGAAATATCTTGATCATCAATAGAAATTCTTCCTCCATTAAGCTCAAAGAAGCGCAGTATTAAATTAACAAACGTCGTTTTTCCAGAACCAGAAAAACCAACGAGACCAATTTTTTGCCCTGCTTTAATCACCAGATTTTGATTTTTAAAAAGATTTTCATTTCGTAGATAGTTAAATGTCACATTTTCAAAACAAATCTCACCCTGAAAAACTTCTAAGCTCTTTGCTTTTATGTGATCTCTAATCGTATGCTGTTGAGTGATAAGAGAAAGCGCAGCACGAATTGTCCCTATATCTTTGAAAAGTTGGTTCATATTATAGGTCATATGCCAAATCATTCCCAAAAGGTTAAATGACGTGATTGTAATTAAGGAAAAATCACCGATAGTAACCCACCCTTTACGCCACCCATGTACAAGCCCCCAGACCATTCCCAGAATGAATAATAGACATAAAATTCCTCGAAAAAAATTTAGTAGTTCATTGATAAATCCGGCTTCCTCAGATTTAAGAATTTCTTCATCTTGAAACTTCTTTAAATATTTTCTTTCATGAGTTCCACGTGCAAACAAGCGAACACTTATAATATTACTCAAAATATCTACAATCTGCCCATTTAATCGAACAATTGATTCAGCATGGGCTTGCGATGTCTTATCAATTAAAGGCTGAAAAAGAATTGTGACACTCACAATTAAGAAATAATATCCTGCCAATAAAGCTGAAAAAAACCAATTTACCTGCCCTAAAATGAGTAAAGATATTAAGAAGGCAAGTGTCGTACTCAATAAATTATAAACAAAAGTTAGAATAATCTCTTCCGAAGCGCGCGGAAGGTCGCTAATTTTGTTGGCAATCGCACCCGCAAAATTATTTGCAAAAAATGTGTGATCATGCTGACGCGTATATTCAAAGACTTCATCTCGAATTGCGGCTCGAAAACGTGGCATTACTTTATAAATCATATAACCTTGAAGCCGCATACCAACTTCCATCATAATCCACGATATAGCAATAAAGAAGATGGGGCCTGTTAACTTCAGCCATATTTCTGGATCAAAACGATCAAGTGTTTCAACTTTATTTACGAGTATTTTTATAAAATAAGGAAAAAAAGACTCATTGATTGCCCAAAAAATCACACAACCAAGAATTAAACAAAAATTAATTCTTTCTTTTTGGATAAAATGCCACAGAAATGCACATAAAGTTTTTGGTATTAACATGAACACCCTCAAGAAAACTAAAAATTAAAAAACAGACAATATCAAACCATTATAAGGTTCAATGAGAAAGCTGACCTTTAAAAGGTAGCGAAAAAAGATATTATGAGGTTTTCATGGGGTTAAATTTAGCGAATTTCTAGAAAATAGTCAATGCTGCTTCTCTCCTAGATACCATTTCAATTTGAGAATAACCTGCATTTTCTATAAACCCAATGATTCCTTCTCGCGAATTACACTCAAGCTTTAGCATAATATACGCGTATGCGTCTCAATCGTTCGCGGCGCAACACTTAAAAAATTCGCAATTGTCTTTTGGGTTCGGCCTCGAAGAAAGCATGCAATAATGTCGATCTCTCGAGAAGTAAATTTAATACCTTCCATAATTTGAAAAGGTTGAGAGTCATTTAGAAAAGAATAATTATTAAAGTCATTCCTATGCATAAATGCCACTTACTTATTTCTTAGAATAAATTGTAGCACAAATGTAGCTATAAAAAATTCTTTTATTTTAATTTAACCTGGTTATAGTCTAAAATTAATTTTTTAATAGATAGCTTAGTTCTTAAAATGCAAGAGAATGAATTTTTCTTCTAAATTCTTCACTAAAAGCTGCAATATTCAGGAAATGGCATATAAATGGTGGGCGATGAGGGATTTGAACCCCAGACCCTCTCGGTGTAAACGAGAAGTAATATTGATCTATAAATTTCTATTTATTTATATAAATTTATATATATCAATAAATTAGGTATTTTACCAGGTGGCTACCCCTCTTAAGAAATCTCTACAATTCTCCTTCCATTGCTCCCCATATGCTCCCCTTTTTCAATTGAAATTCTATTATTTCAATGTTAGCTATCATGGATAATGTTAACTCTGTCATAGGTAAAACGATGCAAAAAGTGAATAAATGTAAACTTACAAAAAGAGTTGTTGAGAGCGCCCAACCTGATTCAATAAATCGGATTGTACTCTGGGATAACGAAATTACCGGTTTTTGCTTAAGAGTTTATCCTTCCGGTAAGAAGACTTATTTTCTACAATATAGAAATAGGAACAAAATCACCCGAAAAATTAAAATTGGCACTCATGGACAAATAACAACAGAACATGCACGAGAACAAGCCTATAAGTTAGTATTAAGTATCAATTTAGGAGAAGACCCATCAATCCAATCACCTTTAAAAAGCACCTTCAGAACTTTCAAAGATTTAACTAAAGAATATTTAGAATCTCACTCAAAAATTAAGAAGACTCCAAAAGGCTATAAGGAAGATCTATATTTTTTAAATGAAATTATTTTGAGAAGATATGGCCACCTGAATATTGAATCAATCACATCATTAGACCTCCAAAAACTTCATGCTGAGATGAAGAAAACTCCTTATAAAGCCAACAAGCTTAGAGATTTACTAAGCAAGATGTTTAACTTAGCTATACACTGGGGATGGAGATCTGATAACCCAGTTAAAGCCGTTGAGAAATATAAAGAGTATAAAAGATACAGATGGTTAAATGATTCCGAAATACAAATTCTATGGCATATTTTAGATCAATATCACAATCAAAACATAGCAAATGCTATTCGACTTTTGTTGTTAACAGGGTCACGACGAAATGAAGTTTTACATGCTACATGGGATCAATTTGATCTAGAAAAAGGAATATGGACAAAACCAGCCCATACAACAAAACAGAGAAGAATGGAGCATCTTCCTCTTTCTACTACTGCAATAAAAATTCTTAAGCGCATGAAAAAACAATCAGACTCTAATTTCCTGTTCCCTGGAAAAGTTCCCAATAAGCCAATTCAAGAAATTAAAAAGGCATGGCAAACGATAAGGGAAAACGCTGAAATTCCTGATGCACGTCTTCATGATTTGCGACATACACATGCCTCTCATTTGGTATCCAGTGGCTTGAGTTTAAGTATAGTTGGCAAGCTTTTAGGCCATACACAAGCTTCTACTACACAAAGGTATGCTCATTTAGCAGATGAGCCCTTAAGAAAAGCAACAAGCATATTTGGAAATAAGATCGAAAGCCTTATTTCAAAAACATCCAATATTTAAACCTAAATAGCATTATTACCCTCAAAGAAGTAACTTTTTCAACTTCGCATGATTTAATTAATAACCTCAACAATAAAGAAGGTTCTTAAAAACCTAAATCTCCTCTCCCAGTATGTCATATTAAAGAATAACACAACTTCTAATAGCTAACGTAAGTACATTTTAGCCAAATGAAATTTCTTAGTGATGATTTTAAGAAGAAAAATTGTAAGAATCTCACCAAGGATTTGCAAAGAACAAGACTTTTAACTCAGGATTTTTTAAATTCTTTTTTAATAAGAAAGATTCATTTTTCCCACTAATCCAAAAAGATTCTTTGTTATTGTATCACCTTAGACAGAAACTTTTTCGTTTTTCAGATAGCAAAATGTAGAGTGAAGGCCCACCATTAGAACACAATATATTTCAGGAAGAATCAAATGATTTTTCATTGAAACCTTTCTAAAGTATGATTAATAAGTAACGATATCAAAAAAATTATTGGAATGGAGCTTATGTTTAAGCATTGCAAATCGTGGCAAGTTGTTATTAGCTTAGAAGGTTCATATTCTATTTGGCCAACTGATAAAATTATACCCTTAGGATGGTTAAATGGGGGCAAGATTAGCACTAAAGTAGAATGTTTAAGCTATATAAAGGAAGTGTGGGTTGGTTGCGAATATGCAGCTAAAGGTAAGAGAAAGTAATACTCCTATACAGAGAGTAACCTCTGTTTTGAGCAAATATTATAAAAATCTACTTTTTTAATCGCTTTCATATAACAAAGAAATAATATCTTTCTATGATAGTAGTCTTTCCCACAATTTTTTAGAAAAATTGTTCCTTGTTATAATATGATTTATAAATAATGAATTCATTCATAGCATAGAAAGTAGTATAATATTTTGTTACTTCCATCTAATGAAATTCATATCTGGTCCGCTTGTCTTTTAGAAAATGAGCCAAATATACCTTATTTTTTATCTACTCTTTCTAAAGATGAATACCACAAAGCAAGAAACTTTAAATTTCAGAAAGATCAACAGGGTTTCATTATTTCGCGCGGCATTTTGCGGTGTTTACTTGGAAGATATTTGAATGAAGAACCTCAGCGCATAGAAATACTCTATAACTTGTGGGGAAAGCCTTCTCTTTCATCTACACACTCCTTGCATTTTAATCTTTCACATTCAAAAAAGTACGCTATATACGCTTTTACACGTTCTTATGAACTAGGTGTAGATTTAGAATACATAGATTCTACACTTAATATAGAAGATCTGGCATTCACTATTCTATCACCTCAAGAGCGTCTCTATTGGGAAAAGGTTGCTCCAGAAAAAAAGATACATGCTTTCTTTAAGCTCTGGGTTCTCAAAGAATCTCTTTTAAAAGCTTCTGGAAAAGGATGGTTAAGTGATGAAAAAGTCCTTTCTCTCGCCACTTTAAAAACCTTAAACATTTTTACCGCTCATAATATCGTAAATGAAAAGGGAATTTTTTTGTATTATTTTGAAACTATTCCTGGGTATGCTAGCGCTCTATGCACTAAAGGCCCCCGTCTATATCCTTCGCATTATACTTGGGAGTTTCATAAATCAACTTAATTTAAAAACTAGGATTCCCCCTTCTTTAAAGCACTTTTTTAACTTAGCGTCTGCTCAAAACTTCTAATTCTCTATTTGTAATTGTTTGAATATTAAATTATTTTAACATTTAGGAAGAATACTAAACCTAATCTAAATCCAATCAATAGGCTCTGAATTAAACCGTCAAAAGTCAATTGCTCTCCATCTTTTTTTTCGATGAGAGCAATTGATCTTTCAATAATTTCTAAATCAAATCTTAGGAATAATCATCAACAAGATATTTATTTTAAAAATTTCCAATCTTTTAAAAAATCCTTTCCTGGCTCTATAATTTTTCTCTTAATTACTTTCCACGTATCCTCTAAACGATCTTCCATATCTTGCACAGCATTTTCTAAAAGGTCGTCAGATTTTGGCCTTATAGAGCGCGTCAAGAAAGTTTCTGCATCTTCAATAGTATTTGAAGCTGTGCGAACAATTTTTTGCTCAATAAATTTGCTACTCTCCTCTAATATCCAGCTTGCTCTAGATTCATACGGCAATCCAAAAATTACCGTACACGCTGTGAGTATCCCATACACAGAATATTTAAAAGATTTTCTATTATGTTTCTTCATGATAAACTCCATTTGTTAATGTTCATTAAGAAAGGCTGCAACCTTTCTGTTGTTTTAACGAGAAGACCACCTTGGTCTTCTCTTTTTTGTTCTGACTGCAGTAAATCTCTTTTTGAGTTTTCTCTGAGCAGCAACGATTTAAATTTGCTAAGAAAATCGATGACCTTAAATAAAAAATTCGCCTTAAGTTAGCTCCTTAAGGAAAATTCCTTAGATCACTATTATGTATTAATGAAGTTTCTTTAAAAAAATGGATCGATATGGTAGCTTTCTAGGAGCCTTATTGAGGGATTTATAATAATTATGCAAAGTATTGATTTTTCACTTCCACAAGAATTTTATTTAAAATATTTAGAAAATGTAAATGGAGTAAAATTTACTTCTCGAGAGATGGAAATTATTGCCTGCTTACTTAATCAAAGAAGAACCGGCATTCCCTCATTTCTATCGATGGCACCCAAAACTGTTGCAGCACATACATATAATTTAAGACAAAAACTAGGAGGAATTTCACAGGAAAATATTATCAATTTCATTGAATCCTCTGAACATGCCTCATTAATAAAATATACTTATTATCATAGCCTCAAAAAACGCTCTGCTTTTGAAAATGAATTAAAAAAGCTTTACCCTAAAATTAAATCTCAACCCTTTTCTTGCCTTATTGTAGAATGGCAAGACTCAGAAGAGCAATCTCAACATATTAATAAATTAAAAAAAACTATAAAAGAACAAGTTACAAAACATTTAGAACTCATAGGAATTGAAGCTACTATAGAATCAAAAAAAGGACCTTATTTTCTCGAAGATCTAAAAAACTATGATAAGCCGATTATTTCTATTGTGAATAAAGAACAATTAAGCCATCTTTTAAAGAAAGAAGAAGCTAATGATGTTTCTGAGCTTTTTACAAATGATACTCTCTTTGAAATTACTTTTATTGTTCTCGACGATGAAAAATCCACAGTGACTCTTCAAACATTATCCAATGGAGGCCGCGCTAAAATATATTCAGTCAACAATTACTATCGTGCTTTTGAATCTTACATAAAAGCGTCATACAAAGAGCTTGATTTTGAGAATTTTTTTATCTCTTCTAATGTTGATTTCACTCAAATTTCAGAAAAAAGAAATTCATTTTCATCCAGAAGTATAAATGGCTTATTTTTGGATTTTTATCGAAAGCAGAAATATTGGTTTTTTACATTACTTTTCCTTTTATTAATTCTATTTTGGGCCTTAAAAACCAACTTTTTACATACTATGACTATGGAACAAGAACACTCACAAAACTTAAAGAAAGAAGAAATAAATCTTATTCGATCAGATTTGATTATCCCAACTGAATCATCTCTTCTTCATAGACCTGAGTTACTCACTAAAATAGATGATAAACTTAAGGGGAAAAGTGAAATTAAAACTATCGCTTTAGTAGGGACAGGAGGAACAGGAAAAACGACGCTTGCTCGTCAATATGCGCGCCTTCAAAAAGCTAAAGTGATTTGGGAAATTAATGCTGAATCAGTTGAAACCCTAAAAACTTCTTTTGAAAATTTAGCCCTAGCTCTGGCTGAAAAAGAGGAAGATAAAATAATTTTAAGAAAAATCCAACAACACAAAGACCCATCAGAAAGAGAAGAAAAAATTATCTTGTTTGTAAAAAAACAACTGCATTCGTCTGAAAATTGGATACTTATATATGATAACGTAGAAAGTTTTGAAGATATTCAAAAACATTTTCCACATGATTCAATAACATGGGGAAAAGGAATCGTTATTTTAACAACGTCTAATAGTAATATTCAACATAATACACATATTGATAATATCCTTCAAATTGGAGAGCTAAGTTCAAGTCAGAAGCTTGCACTCTTTATAAAAATCATGTCTCATAGGGATGAGCACGTGTTTACATCTACAGAAACTGAAGAAGCAAAGAAATTTTTGGAAGAAATTCCTCCTTTCCCTCTGGATATCTCAATTGCAGCATATTACTTAAAGTCAACTAATGCTTCATATAATATATATTTAGATAATATAAAAAAATGTAATGAAAATTTCGTACATATGCAAGAAAATCTTTTAAAAGAAGTTGGAAATTACAGAAAAACACGATATAGCATTGTAAGTATATGCTTAGAAAGCCTTTTACGTTCTCATAAAGATTTCAAAGATATTTTATTATTTATATGCCTTCTTGACTCTCAAAACATCCCTATAGATTTACTTCTTCGATGTAAAAATAATGTTATCATAGATAATTTTATATATAATTTAAAAAAATACTCTCTAATTATAACCCCATCATTTAATCTTTTGAAGACTACTATTCGAACTTGCTCGATTCATCGCAGTATACAAGAAATTAGTCGAACTTACCTTTTACAAGTATTAAACTTAAAAAATAGCGCTCAATTACTTGAATTTATCTCAGATACTTTAAAAAAATATATGGCCGATTCCATAGAAAAAAGAGATTTCTTGAGAATGGAACTTTTAGTAAGCCACTGCAAACACTTTTTAAACCATGAATATCTTTTAACTAGCAATACTATGGGATCTTTAAAAGTTACATTGGGGAGGGTTTATTACTATTTAGGTTACTATATGCAAGCAAAAAAAATTATTGAAGAAAGTCTAAATAAAATTGATAGCAAAAATTATCTTATACTTAGTCAAGCCTTAACATATTTAGGAAATATCTATGTAGAATTAGGTGATTTCGAAAAAGCTAAAGACCTCCTTGAAAAAAATCTAAAAATTCATCAAGGATATTTTCCTGAAAATAATATTGATGTGGCACGTATTATGGCATGCCTAGGGAATGCCTACAGACAACTAGCACTGTATGAAAAAGCAAAATATTTTCTTGAAAAAAGCCTTATGATTTATCAAAAATACTATCCTGAAAACTTTCTCGAAATGGCAGAGATTTTAGAATACTTAGGAAACTTTCATAGATATTCAAAAAATTACTCCCAAGCAAAATTCTTTTTAGAAAAATGTCTAAAAATCTATGAGAATAAATTTCCTGAAAATCTTATGGATCTCGCTTGTACTAAGATATACTTAGGCAATGTTTATAAGGAGCTAAAAGAATATGAAAGAGCTGAAATCTTAATTAAAGAAGGTGTTGAAATTTACGAGAAAAATTTTCCTGAGAGACGCATTGATATTGCTTGGGGGTTAGCTTATTTAGGAGATCTCTATAAGCATGCAGGAAAATTTGAGAAAGCAAAGCATATTCTTGAAAAAAGCGTGGAAATGCATCAGCACGTATTTGGAAATAATAATGCTAGAACCGCTTGGGCTTTAAATTTTCTAGGAGATGTTTATAAAGAACAAAAAAATTATCAACAAGCAGAAACCAATTTTCAAAAAATATTCGCCATTTATGAAAAAAATTATGGTAAAAATAATATCGAAACTGCGCAAATCATAATGAAGCTTATACAAATATATTTATTACAAGGAAAAATAACATCCGCAGAAAGCTATATTAGTAACTCATTAGAGTCATTAAAAAAATACCAAATACGCGATATATTAGTAGCTTTAGAAGATTTATCAGACCTACTTTCAAAAAAATCTTTGTCTAGCATACATGAAGGAAACTTTTCTCAAGCTAAAAAATTTAAAATGCAGGCTATTAGCTACTTAGAACAAGTTTTGAGTATTACACAAGAATATTTTCCTGAAAACTCTCAACTTATAATAAAGATTCAATCTAAACTCAAAAATTTTGTTGCTTCTACAAAAGGAGTTTAATAACTTTATTTTCTTAGAATCACTTTGATCTTAAAAAATTAAGTAAATAATGCTATAAGAAATTCTCTTTTTCCTTAATAAAGTATCATACAATCTTCATAGAATTAAAGAAATGAAAAATTTTACTTCTCAAGAAAAGCATCAATTACTCGTAGAGTGGAATGATACAAATGTTGAATATCCAAAAGATAAAACTATTCATCAACTTTTTGAAGAACAAGTCCAACAAACACCCCATAATATAGCGATCATCTTTGAAGACCAAGAACTTACTTATTATCAACTGAATGAAAAAGCAAATCA